>NZ_RAWF01000213.1:0-17481 GCF_003612075.1 Corallococcus sp. CA041A | reverse complement strand
CCTTCGCGCAGCGGGAACACGAACGGGAACACTCCGCGTGCCCCCCGGTGCCTGACGACCTCCGCCCACGTTGACCCGCCGCATCCAAGCGGCGACCATCGCGCGCTGGGGGATTTGGACGGGAGTGGGCTGTATGGAGAAGTATTTCAATGTCCGTGGACTCAAGGTGTGTGGCCGCCGTACATGCCACCCGTCCATCCGGTACACGGCGGGTGAATCGTCACGTGCCGAAAGTTTTTCCGCTTCGCGCGCGATTGATGCCCTCCCGTGGGTTGCAGGGTCGCCCGGGCATGGAAACCTGATCCCCCCATGGGCACCGACGACCTCTTCGCACACACAGTCCTGTCCGAATCGGGTGACGCCGTGACCGACGGTGGCGGAGCGCCGGTCGTGATGTCGCCGGTCGGACAGGAAGCGCAGGAAGGCGCGGTGCTGGGCAACTACCAGCTGGAGAAGCTGCTGGGCGAAGGGTCCATGGGCCGGGTCTTCCAGGCGCGGCACGTGCGGCTGGGGCGCCAGGTGGCGCTCAAGGTGCTCAAGCCGGAGCACGCGCGGGACAGCTCGTTCGTGCAGCGCTTCTTCCAGGAGGCGCGCACCGTCAATCAGATCAACCACGAGCACATCGTGGAGGTCTTCGACTTCGTGGACGAGTCGCCCGACGGGCACGTCTACTGCGTGATGGAGCTGTTGCGCGGGCAGAGCCTGGCGGCGCTCTTGAAGGAAGAGGGGCTGACGCTGGAGCGCGTGCAGCGCATGGGCGTGCAGGTGTGCGCGGCGCTGGGCGCGGCCCATCAGGTGGGCGTGGTGCACCGGGACATCAAGCCGGACAACCTCTTCATCACGCAGCGCTCCGGGCAGCGGGACTTCGTGAAGGTGTTGGACTTCGGCGTGGCGAAGCTCATCACCACGCAGACGGGCGTGAGCCTCACCGGCACGCTGGACGGGACCATCATCGGCACGCCCGCGTACATGGCGCCGGAGCAGGCCGCGGGGCTGCCGGTGGACGGGCGCGCGGACATCTACGCGGTGGGCAACATCCTCTACGAGATGCTCTCCGGCCACCCGCCCTTCCAGGCGTCTGCCTTCGGGCAGTTGGTGGTGCAGATCATCACCCAGCCGCCGCCGCCGCTGCCGTCGCACCTGCCGTCGGGCGAGCGCGTGCCGCCGGAGCTGGCGGCCCTGGTGATGCGCTGCCTGGCGAAGGAGCCGGAAGGACGGCCCCAGCAACTGGCGGAGGTCACCACGGCGCTGTTGATGATGCCCACCGCGCCGGCCCCGGAGCCGCGCACGGAGGCGCTGGTCGTGGAGGAGGCGGAGCGGCCCACCCTGCGCATGCGCGTGCCGGGCCTGCTGCGCTCCCGGCGGCTCCAGGTGTCCGTGGGGTTGGCGGCGCTCGCGCTGGTGTCCGGCATCACGACTTGGAAGGGGCTGCACTCGATGCGCGCCTCCCATGCCGGGCAGGCTCCGGTGGCGGTGGCGTCCGTCACGGAGTTGGCCGCCGAGGGGACGCCGGTGGCGGGCGCGGCGGATCCGGTGACGCTCACGGTGCACTCGTCGCCGCCGGGCGCGAAGGTGGTGCGCGTGGACACCGGCGAGGAGCTGGGCGTCACGCCGCTGACGAAGGCGCTGAGCCGGAAGGCCGTGCCGCCGCAGCTGCGCGTGGAGCTCACGGGCTACGTTCCGCTGGAGCGGGCGGTGGAGCTGAAGCAGGATGCCGCCGCCGCGGAGCTGTCCGTGCCGCTCGTGAAGGCGAGCGCGGGGCCGCGTCGTGCCCCCGCGCGTGCGCCGGGCCGCAAGGGAGGAAGCCGGGATGCGGTCATTGATCCGTTCGCGTCGCAGTGAGCCCAAGGCCCTGAGCCTGGCGCTCGCGCTCGCGCTCGGGACGCCGTTCCCGGCGGTGGCGGCGGAGGCGACGGCGACCGCCGCGGACGACCCGGCGCGGGAGAAGTTCTCCGAGGGCAACCTGGCGTACGACCTGGGCGAGTTCGACCGGGCGCTCAAGGCCTTCAGCGAGGCGTACCGCCTCAAGCCGCTGCCCGCGTTCCTCTTCAACATCGCGCAGTGCCACCGGCAGCTGAACAACCCGTCGCGCGCGTCCTTCTTCTACCGGCGCTACCTGTCGCTGTCGCAGGGGGAGCCGGCCAACGCGGACGTGGTGCGCGAGCTCGTCGCGGAGATGGACGCGAAGGCGCGCGTCCAGGAGGAGCAGCGCCGGGAGCGCGAACGCTTCGCCAGGGACCGCGAGCTTCAGAAGGCGCGGGAGCAGGCCGCGCTGGCGGAGGCGCGCGCCAACGAGGCGAGGCTCGCCGCGAATCCGTCCGCCGCGCCGGAGAAGAACGGGGCCTCGGAAGCCCTGGCCATGCAGGTGCCGGACGCGTCCGTGAAGACGGAGGCGGGCGCCTCCAAGCCGTGGACGCGCCGCTGGTACGTCTGGGCGGGCGCGGGCGCGGTGGCGCTGCTCGCGGGCGGCGCGGTGTGGGTCGCCACGGCGCCGAATCCCCGGGACACGACGCTCGGCACCGTGGGGCGGTAGGCGGCTTCCAACGCCGCCCGGACGTTCACGACACGCTTCCGCGGCGCGGGCGAGGCAGCCCGCGCGGGCCTCAGCGCGGTGGCGGCGCGGCGGCCTGCGCCAGCACCTGCGCGGCGATGCGGCCGATGCGCGCGTGGAACGACGGGGCGTCGTGGAAGGTGAGGCGCACGTCGCCCACCTTCAGCTCGTCGCCCGTGCTCAGGAGGCGCGGTTGTTCCGCCTCCAGCGCCTCGCCGTTCACCGTCACCGGCCGGGACTGCGCCAGCCGCTCCACCTTCCAGCCGCCGTCCGGCGCGGGGTGCAGGGCGAACTGCTCGCGCGACACCGTGGCGTCATTCACCACGAAGGTGTTGTGCGACGCGCGCCCCAGCTTCAGGGGGCCGCGGTCCGCCACCCCCATCAGCTCGAAGCACAGCGCGTCGCCCGCGGGCAGGCAGTCGCGCAGGTCCATCATGGGCAGCCGCGTGGCCGCCACGTTCTGCTCCTCGGGGACGTTCCACGCGCCCGCCTCCCACACCAGCCACGCGTGCGGGTACTTGGCGTTGAACTTCTCTTTGAGTGCCATGTGCTGCCGGATGAGCAGCGAGAGCAACAGGGCTCGCATGGCCCATTCATAACCCCATCCGCCGCTTTCGCGTCGCCCTGACGGCTTCCCAGGTGTCCACGAGTGGGCGAATGGGCCCACCCGAAAGGCTACAACCGGGCAACGACGGCCTTGGCCATCCGCTCCGCCGCGCCCTCGTCCATGGGCAGGAAGAGGCACGGCTCCGTCACCTCCACCTCCTGCAGCCGGGTGCGCCCTTCGTTGTCCGTGGCCACGTCCACGCGCGCGTACAGCAGCCGAGCGCCCCCGGACGCCTCCATCACCTCGTGCGCCAGCTGCTGCTCCGCCGCGTTGTCCGGCGTGAAGCCGTGCGGCTCCGCGAAGCCCCGGGGCGCGGTGGTCAGCGTGGGCGGGCGGCGCACCGCGTGGCTGAAGACGCCGTTGAAGAAGATGTACGAGCGCTCGCCCTCCGTCTCGAAGGCGCGCAGGTAGGGCTGCACCATCACGTCGCCCTCCTTCGCCAGCTCCGCCACCGTCGCGCTCGCGTCGTCCCACTGCTCGCGCCGGACGATGAAGACCTTGAGCCCGCCCGCCGCCACCGCGGGCTTGAGCACCACCGCGTCCCAGCCGCGCTCGCGCGCCGTCGCCGCCACATCCAGCGTCCCGCCGGGCGGCACCCAGACGGTGGGCGTCAGCGGCAGGCCGCGCGCCTCCAGCGTCTTCAGATAGCCCTTGTGCGTGTTCCATCGGAGCACGTCCGCCGGGTTGAACAGGCGCGTGACGCTGCCCACGCGGTCCGCCCAGGCGAGGAACTCCTCGCGGCGCAGGTGGCTGTCCCAGGCGTTGCGCACCACCGCCGCGCGGACGCGGCTCCAGTCCACGGAGGGGTCGTCCCAGATGACCGGCCGCGCGTCCAGGCCCAGCGCCCGCAGCGCGGGCACCAGCGGCGCGTCCAGCGGGTTCATCTGTGGCAGTCCGGCGTAGGTGATGACGGCGATGTCCAAGGCGGCGGGCTCCAGGCGACGGGAAACGCGCCGCGTTCTAACGCGCTCCCGTGCCCCGTGCAGCCACGCCCCGCGTCACGCCAGGCGCGCGAGGGATGGCTTCCCCACGGCCGCCGTCTCCACGGTCTCCTGCGTCCGCTGCTCTGTCAGCGCCTTCGCCTCGCGCGCCACCCGCCCCAGCTCTCCCTGGCCGTGAGGGAAGGGGGCCGCGGGGCCGTCCAGCGCCAGCAACTGCTGCCGCAGCGCCGCGCCGTTGGGCGTGCGCTTCTCCGGGTCCTTCTGGAGCAGCTGCATGACGATGAGGTCCAACGCCAGCGGCACCGCGGGGTTGAGCTGCGAGGGCGGGACGACCTCCTGGTCCACCGCCGCGCGCAGCAGCACCTCCTCCGAGTGGCCGCTCAGCGCGCGCCGGCCGGTGAGGGCTTCATGCAGCGTGAGCCCCAGGGCGAAGAGGTCCGCTCTCCCGTCGATGTCCTTGCCCATGGCCTGCTCCGGCGCCATGTAGCCCAGCTTGCCGCGCACGCTGCCGGCCACCGTGAGGTTCGCGCGCATCGCGTCCCGCGCGATGCCGAAGTCCGACAGCTTCACCTCGCCAATGCGAGACACCAGGATGTTGGGCGGGTTCAGGTCGCGGTGGACCAGCCGCAGGGGCACGCCGTCCGCGCTGGTGCGCCGGTGCAGGTAGTCCAGCGCGCCCGCCAGCTCCGCGGCCAGGAACGTCGCGGCGGACACGGGCAGCGGCCGGCGGTTCCGCGGCTTGAGCAGCGCGCTCAGGGGCAGCCCGTCCACGTACTCCATGGCCAGGAAGTAGGTGCCGCCGTGGCGGCCCAGGTCGAACACCTGGACGATGTTGGGGTGGTAGAGCGACGAGCACAGCTCCGCCTCGCGCCGGAACATGGTCACGAACGCCGCGTCGTCCGCGTACGACGGCAGGATGCGCTTCAAGGCCACCTGCTTCTCGAAGCCGCCCTCCGGCGAGTACGTGGCCCGGTACACCTCCGCCATGCCGCCCGCGCCCACGCGCTCATGCAGCACGTACTTGCCCATGACCTCCTGTTCGCGCAGCGCCGCGAGCGCGCTCCGCGTGCGCTCCAGGAAGTGCCGCGCCAGCGTCGCCGTCAGCGCGCCGGTGGCCACGAAGAAGAACGCGCGCACGCAGATGAACAGCGGCCCCAGCGTGACGAGCGGCTCCTCTGGCAACAGCGGCCGCACGAAGCCGAAGTAGAGCCCCAGGTACTCCGCCGCCACCAGCGCGCCCGCGGCCAGCCCCAGGCGCGGGTTGCTGCGCAGGCCCGCCAGCGTCACCAGCGTGCCCCAGATGACCAGCGTGGGCGCGGTGAGCGCGTAGACGGGGCCCTTGAAGTGCAGGTCGAACGCCAGCACCACCGCCGGGATGCTCACTTCAATGAAGACGTTCAGCCACGGGATGGCCGGGTGGAACGCGCCGGAGCGCAACACCCACCACATGCAGCCGTAATAACCCGACAGCACCGCGGACAGCCCCATCAGCGCCAGCGTCAGGTCCCAGCCCATCGCGGGCCCCAGCGCCGCGGCCACCACCACGCAGATGGCGGACAGGATGCTCATGAAGCGCGCCACGGACAGCTCCCGGGCCTGCGCGTCCCGCCGCAGATGCGAGTCCAGGAAGCGCGACACGGTGCTGGATGGATTCCGGGTAATCATGTCCCCCCACTCTAGAACGTGGCAGGACGCGTCATCCGCCTGCTCCCCCACACGTTGGGTGTGCTCCTACCATACCTTCCGCCACACGGAAGGCCCTTGGAGCCCCACGAAGTGGACTTCAGGGGTCAGGTATCGCTGAAATGTTGCACCCCCGTCCCAGGCGGCATGCGAGGCACGGGGGGCTTTCCTCGTCGCACCCGTTCTTTCTTCACGGCACTGCCTTCGGGCAGGAGGCTTCATGCGCAGCTCCCCCCGTTTATTGCTGGCCGCCCTGGGCGCGGTCCTTCTGTTGGGCAGTGCCTGCAGTTCAGATCCAGAGGTCAATGCGGTCTGTGGTGACGGAAAGAGGGAAGGCGCCGAGCAGTGCGATGACGGCAACACCCAGGGGGGAGACGGGTGCGAAGCGAACTGCACCCTCCCGGGTACGAAGTGTGGTGACGGCGTCAAGGCACCCACGGAGGCGTGCGACGACGGCAACACCACGGGTGGAGACGGGTGTGAGGCGGACTGTACCGTCACGACCACCCAGACGGTTCAGTGTTGGGCCACGCCTCCCGCGCCGCTGGCGAACGGCGCCACCTGTGAGGTGACGAAGGCGGGCACGGCGGGCAAGCTCTTCACGGGCATCGTGCTCAAGGACGGCCAGACGCTGGTGGGCGGCCAGGTGCTGGTGGACGCCCAGGGCGTCATCACCTGCTCCGAGTGTGACTGCTCGAAGGCGGCCGGCGCCGCGGAGGCCACGGTGGTGACGTGCCCCACGGGCGTCATCTCCCCGGGACTCATCAACCCGCACGACCACATCACCTACCCGGGCTCGCCGCTGGCGGGCACCAGCGTGGAGCGCTACGAGCACCGCCACGACTGGCGCACGGGCAAGAACAATCACACCGCGCTGGACAACAAGGCCAACCCGAAGGCGGACGCGATCCGCTGGTCGGAATTGCGCCAGGTGATGGCGGGCACCACCTCCATCGCGGGCGCGGGCGGGCAGCTCGGTTTCCTGCGCAACCTGGACGTGTCCGCCGCCGCTCAGCAGGAGGGCCTGGCCGAGCCGTACGCGGACTCGGACACCTTCCCGCTGGGTGACAGCAACGGCACCACGCTGACGGATTCCTGCTCCTACTCCTCGTTCCCGTCCTCGGCGACCATCACCGGCCGCACGTCCGCGTACCTGCCGCACATCGCGGAGGGCATCGCGTCCACGGCGCAGAACGAGTTCCGCTGCCTGTCCACGGGCGCCGGCAACGTGCTGTTCCCGCGCTCGGCCATCATCCACGGCGTGGGCCTCACCGCGGTGGAGATTTCGCAGATGGTGGCGCACGGCACGGGCCTGGTCTGGTCGCCGCGCTCCAACATCTCGCTGTACGGCGACACGGCGATGGTGACGACCTACAAGCGGATGGGCGCCTCCATCTCCCTGGGGACCGACTGGATCCGCTCCGGCTCCATGAACATCCTGCGCGAGCTGGCCTGCGCGGACCACCTCAACACCACGCGCTACGCCAACACCTTCACGGACGAGGACCTGTGGCGCATGGTCACGGCCAACGCCGCGGACGTGGTGGACGTCTACGAGCGCGTGGGCCGCATCGCCCCGGGCAAGATGGCGGACCTGGCCATCTTCCGCGTGGGCGCGAACGCTGCCTCGCCGTTCCGCGCGGTCATCACCGCGCAGCCGCAGGACGTGGTGCTGACGGTGCGCGGCGGCAAGCCGCTCTTCGGTGACCAGGCGCTGGTGGACGGCCTCAAGGGCACGGACGCCTGTGACGCGCTGGACGTGTGCGGCACCCAGAAGGCCGCGTGCGTGAAGTCGGAGATTGGCAAGACGCTGGCGGAGTTCCAGGGCTCCCCGGACACCCAGGGCCTCTACCCGCTGTTCGCGTGCGGCACCCCGCAGAACGAGCCCACCTGCGAGCCTTCTCGCAGCGCGGTGAACACCAGCTTCCCGGCGGCCGCCGTCAACGGCTCCACTGTCTACACGGGCGTGTCGAGCGCGGCGGACGCGGACGCGGACGGCATCGAGGATTCCATCGACAACTGCCCCGCCATCTTCAACCCCGTGCGTCCCATGGACAACGGGCGGCAGCTGGACACGGATGGCGACGGCGTGGGTGACGCGTGTGACCCGTGCCCCCTGGAGGCCGGCACCACCGCGTGCCAGGCCTTCCGCGGCGATGACGACGACCACGACGGCGTGGCCACCTGGAAGGACAACTGCCCCTTCGTGGCCAACGCGGACCAGAAGGACACGGACGGCGACGGCAAGGGCGACCTGTGCGACGGCTGCCCGAATGACGCGGCCACGTGCTCGGTCGCGGACCCGTCCGACTTCGACTACGACGGCATCACCAGCGCCACCGACAACTGCCCGCTCGTGGCCAACCCGGACCAGAAGGACACGGACGGCGACGGCGTGGGCGATGCGTGCGACGCGTGCCCGGTGGCCAACCCCGCCGGCGCCGCGTGCGCCACCACCGTCTACGACGTGAAGGTGACGCCCCGCTTCGGCAACCAGTCGCTGGTGGGCTCCAAGGTGGCGGTGGACGACGTGGTGGTGACCGCGGTGGATGCGAAGGCGGCCAATGGCTACTGGGTGCAGGTGGCGAACTACCCGGCGGGCAAGGGCGCGGAGAACTCCGGCCTCTTCATCTACAGCCCCAAGGCCGACGTCGCGGTGGGCGACAACATCCGCGTGGAGGGCCTGCTGAAGGACTACTTCGGCCTGCTGGAGGTGACTGACGGCAAGGTGACGAAGCACAGCGCGGCCAACCCGCTGCCGGCTCCGGTGGTGGTGCGCACGGAGGACATCCGCACCAATGGCCCGAAGGCGAAGGCGCTGGAGGGCGCGCTGGTGGAGGTCCGCAACGTCTTCACCACCCGCCTGGAGAACACCAACCGCGAGTTCATCGTGGACGAGAACAAGGCCGGCACTCCGGCGTCCTCGGGCCTGATGGTGGACGACCAGGCCTTCGCCTATCCCACGCAGGTGCTGGGCACGGAGTACATCACGCTGCGCGGCGTGCTCACGTTCGGCTTCAGCGACCACAAGGTCCTGCCCCGGAGCGCGGCCGACATGGTCATCCCGCTGCCGCCCCTGCCGGCGCTGACGGCCTTCGCGTCCGGCGGCTTCGCGCGCGTGGGCGGCACCCAGGCGATTCCGCAGCCCCTCACCGTGACGATGGCGAACGCCTACCCGGTGGACGTCACCGTGACCATTTCCTCCAGCGACGCGGCGGCCCTGTCCGCGGTGGGCGGGCAGATGGTGATTCCGGCCGGCCAGACGAGCGCCACGGTTGCGCTGGACGCGAAGGCGGCGGCGGCCTCGGTGACCCTCACCGCGACGCTGGGCACGTCCAGCCTGACGACCGCGCTGCGCGTGCTGGGGGCGGGCGAGTCGGTCATCGCCACGGACCTCACCCCGGCGACGGCGGCGGTGGCGCCCGGCGGCACCTTGCGCTTCACCGTGACGTTCGACCGGCCGGTGCCGGAGGGAACGACGCTGAACGCGACCGTGTCGCCCGCGGGCTTCGGCACCATCACGGCCGAGAACGTGACGGCGGACGCGCTGACGGCGACCTTCGACCTGACCGTGGATGAGAGCAGCACCGGGACCGGCATGGTGGCGGCGGGCGGGCTGGGCGCCACGGTGAACGTCATTACGGATGTGCCGCGGCTTGCATCGCTCACCCCGTCCCCCGCCACGGTGAACGCGGGCGCGCAGCAGGTGTTCACGGTGACGCTGGCGTCCGTTCCGGTCGAGCCCGTGCAGGTGCTGCTGGCGCTGACCTCGCCGGCCACGCCCTTCGGCGCGCTGTCCGCCACGTCGGTGACGTTTGGCGCGGGCGAGACGACGGCGACGGTGACGTTCACCGCCGCCGCGGAGGGTGAGGGGACGGGCGCGGTGTCCGCCTCGCTCAACGGCATCACCCGGTCGGCGGGACTGACCGTGCTGCCTCCTCCCGCGAAGCTCGCCAGCGTCACGCCGGCCACGGTGACGGTGACGGTGGGCACGACGCAGACGTTCACCGTCACACTGGACCGCAAGGCCCCCACGGGCGGCGCGGCCGTGGATGTGGCGTTCAGGCCCGCGGAGCTGGGCTCGCTGGCGGCCACGACGGTGACGGTGCCGGAAGGTCAGACGACCGCCACGGTCGTCTTCACCGCCACCGAGGCCACGGGCGAAGGCCAGCTCACCGCGTCCTACCAGGGCGTGACGAAGGAGGCGGCCGTGACGGTGGCCGCGCCCCAGGGCCATGTGGTCATCAGCGAGTTGGCCCCTGGGGGCCCGGGTGGCGCGGACGACGAGTTCGTCGAGCTCTACAACCCGACCAATGCGGAAGTGGATATCGGCGGCTGGAGGCTGCAGTACATGAAGGCAACCACCGGCACGGCCTATTCGGGCAACTTCGAGATTCCCGCTGGCTCGAAGATCGCGGCGCATGGCTTCTTCCTTGTGACGAACGCCAAGTACGTCGGCTCCGTGACGAGTAACGCGAGCTGGGGCTCGGCCTTCTCCATGGCGGCCGCGGGCGGGCACATCCGCATCGGGCCCTCGACGCTCGGCACGGGCGCTTCGGAGACGGCGGTGGACAAGGTCGGCTACGGGACCGCGGACCAGGCGGAAGGCAAGAGCCCCGTCCCCGGGACCATCGCCAACGGCGGCAGCGTGGAGCGCAAGGCCCGGGCGTCGTCCACCGCCGCGACCATGGGCGTGGGCGGCGCGGACGAGCTCGCTGGCAACGGCCAGGACTCCGACGACAACGCGGCGGACTTCGTGCAGCGCACGGCGCGTCAGCCGCAGAACGCGTCGAGCCCCACCGAGATGCCGTAGTCCCGGCATCCCGCCCCGCTCCCCTCACCGGGGGGAGCGGGGACTGAAGCCTCCCTGAAATGAAAAACGCCCGGTCCCCTCACATGGGGGACCGGGCGTCTGTTCTTCCGGGCCGCCCGGCCCGGTGGGGTCAGCGCATCAGCCCATGGGGCCGCGCACGTGGAGGCCGCCGGAGAGGATCTGATCCAACGACGCCATCAGCGGGTCGTAGTTCACGGCGGCGCGGAACAGGTTGTGGTGCAGCAGGATGCCCAGGTAGCCGCCCATCATCGTGTGGGCCATGTGCAGCGGGTCCACCTCCTGGCGGAACTCATTGCGCTTCTGGCCGAAGCGGATCATCCCCGCCAGCACCGCCACGTAGAGGGAAATCTTGTCGCGCAGCGCCTCCGCCACGCGGTCGTTGGACTCCGCGGACTCGGCGGACAGCATCCCGAAGAAGATGCCGTATTCGCGGTGGTAGCGCAGGAACTGCGACGTGCGCGACACCACGAACACCAGCTGCTCCCGGCCGGACAGGATGCGGCGCTCGGCGAGCAGCGGCGCGAACTCCATCAGGTAGCGCTGATGCAATTCATCGATGGCCGCCAGGAGCAGGTCTTCCTTTGTAGGAAAATGCCAGTAAAGCGCGCCCGGCGTCATCCGGATGGCTTTCGCCAGGTCCGACATCGTCGTCGACAGGTAGCCCCGCCGAGCGAACAAATTGATGGCGGCCTCCAGGATTTCGACCCGCGTTCGCGCGGCCCGCTCCTGTTTGATTTCGCGCTTCGCTGGTTCCTTGCTCATTTCCGGGTAAATCTACACCTCACGCCAGGAGCGTCACCTTAACGATTTCAGACGGCGCGGCGACGCGAAGGGGTGGGCCCCAGAAACCGGTGCCCCGGCTGACATAGAGGTGGTTGTCGCCTTCCTGGAAGAGGCCGGCGTCGTGCTTCCAGATGGCGGAGACGGCGACGGTGAACGGGAAGAACTGCCCGCCGTGAGTGTGTCCGGACAGTTGCAAGCCCATGCCCGCCTTCGCGGCGACATCCCAATTGGATGGTTGGTGTGCGAGCAGCACCGCGGCGTGGTCCGGATTCCGGCCCTGGAGGGCAGCGTCCAGGTTGTAGCCCTTGGGCCCGTTGCGCATGGACCAGTCGTCCACGCCCACCAGGTCGAACGCGCCGCCCGCGTCGCCAATCGTCACGTGACGATTGCGCAACACGGTGACGCCCAGGCCGGTGAGCGCGTCCGCCCAGGTGCTGGCGTTCCAGTAGTACTCGTGGTTGCCGGTGATGAAGTGCGTGCCCGCGCGCGCCTGGAGGTTCTGGAGCGCGGCGACGGAGTGGCGCAGGTCCGCCACCGTGCCGTCCACCAGGTCGCCGGTGATGGCGACCAGGTCCGGCTTGAGCGCGTTGGCCCGCCGCACCAGCTCGTCCATGAAGCGCCGCTGGATGACAGGGCCCACGTGGATGTCGCTCATGTGGACGAGGGTGAAGCCATCCAGCGCCTTGGGCAGGCCGGGCAGCCGCACCGCGACCTCGTTGACCACGGGCGGATGGAAGGCGCTCCACATGCCGTAGCCGGTGAGGCCGCCCGCCGCGAGCACCGCGCCGCCCGCGGTGGCCCGCGAGAGGAACAACCGGCGCGCTTCGTCCACGGGGGGCACGGCGGGAGGCGGGGGCGGCACGGTGACGGCCAGGTCCGACAGGGACGGCGGCGTGGCGGGGTCCGGCGCGGGCGTGGCGAGCGGCGCGGCGACGCCCCGGTGGCCACGCGTGCGCGCCACGAGCCAGCGCACCGCGCCCAGTAGCGCCAGGGAGAGCAGCAGGTAGACGGCGACGCCCATCCACGTCCACGCGGCCACGGCGACGATGAACGCGGAGGGGATGATGCGCGTCACCACCCAGGACAGCAGCAGCGGCACGCACAGCGCCGTCAGCAGCACCTTGCCGGCGGTGCGCCAGGCGCGGTTCGTGGACGTGTCGCGGAAGAGGCGCCGGTACAGGTAGACGTGGACGTAGACCGACGCGACGCTGACGAGGAGGATGAACAGGATGATGCGCAACGGGCTTTCCACCATGGGAGGCCCATCCTCGCGCGCACGCGCCACGGCGCAACCGGCATGCGCGTGAAGAAGCGTGAAGCGGCAAGGGAACTCCGAGCCTGGAGCCTGGAGCCTGGGAGCCCGGCTGCTGGCTACTTGCTGCGGGTGCCCAGCGCGGCGCCGATCTGCTGCCACTCCTGGGCGTAGGTGCCACGGGAGAAGGCGCGCAGGTCGTCGCCGGTCACCGTGCCGCGGGAGAGCGCCGTGTCGAGCGCCTTCACGATGGCGTTCTTGTGCGGCTGCTCCACGTACGGGTTGTCCTCGCGGAAGACCTCGCCGAAGAGCGACTCCAGGCGGCCGTCCTGCTTCAGCCGCTCCACGATGCGGTTCTGCGACACGGGCGCGTCCGCGTGCGCGTGCAGCATGGCGGAGGCGATGCCGCTCTGCGCATCCGCGTCCGGGAACTCCTCCAGGAGCCCCAGCTCCATGTCCGCCTGGGCGATGGACTCCGCGTCCGCCGGCGAGGGCGGGGCCTTCACGGCCTGGGTCTGCGGAGGCGTGGGGCGCCCGGTGGTGGGGCGCGCGGGCTCGAAGTCGCTGCGGCCCTGGAAGGAGCGCACGTTGGGGTTGGCGGGCGTCCGGCCCTGGGCTCCCGGCTTGCTGTCGCGCGTGACGTCGCTCCGCTCGGACCGCTCGAACTCCGAGCGCTTCGGGGGAATGGACGGGCGATTGCCACCATCGACGCGAGACATGAGGGGACTCCAGGCGCGGGGGAAGGCCCGTCGCGGTACTCGCTCCGGGTTGCGCACCTACATCTGTTATCGGGCCGTCCTTCCCCAGGGTTGCGTAGCCCCCCAGTCCACAGGCCCTGTCCGGCCGCCCGCATGCCGCGTCAGAGCCCCCTCTCAATCCTGGATCATCCGGCCTTGGCCGCCTTCCTTCCCGGCCAACCCCTTGATTCCAGGGGGCTTTCATCCCGGACGGAAATCCGGCGCTTCGCCGCGATGCGTCATCCAGGGGTCGAGAAGATTTCTTCAAGGCCGGCCGGGAGGCTGGTCTGCCACGCGGGGTAATTATGGCCCCCGCTGTAGGTCCGGTACGTGGCGCGGTGCCCGGCCGCCTGGAGGAGGGGCAGGAGGCGCTGGTTGCCGTCCTGGAGGCCCTCGAAGCGGCCGCAGTCCATCCAGACATGGAGGGGCGGCTGGGCGGTGCGCCGGGCCAGGTCGAAGACGACCATGTCGGTGCCTTCGATGGAGAAGGCGCCGGACTGGGACAGGACGCGGCCGAAGACGTGCGGCAGGCGTTGGGCCACGAAGAGCGCCATGAGGCCGCCCAGCGACGAGCCCAGCACCGCGTGCGCGCCCGGCGTGCGCTGCTCATCCACCAGCGACAGGTGCTCGCGGGCCAGGGGGAGCACGTGCTGGTGCAGGAAGGCGACGGTGGCCTCGCTGCACGCGTACTCGAGGGTGCGGGCCGGGCCGCCGTTGGCCACGAAGGCCATGGCCACCGGGCGCATGCGGCCCGCGGCGATCAGGTTGTCCACCACCACGGGCAGCTGGACGCGCTGGAGGTAGTCGTCGCCGTCCAGCACCACCACGAGCGGCACGGGTCCTTTCACGGGCGGCGCGTAGAGGGCCACCGCGCGCTTCTTGCCCACGGCGCACTCGTGCGTCGCCAGCTGGTGGCGTGTCACGCGGCCCCTGGGCACGTTCCGGATGCGCTTGCCCAGCGGGGTCGCTTCGCCCTTCGGCATCCAGAAGCAGTGGTTGAAGTCGCCGAAGCCGTTGTCGGAGCGGCGCGGGTTGAAGGCGTCGCGCACGCGGCGGCCCTTCGTGTCCTGGAGCGCGTATTCGACGTAGGCGTCCTCGGGCAGCGCCAGCGAGCGCGCCCACAATCCCTTGCCCACGCGCTCCAGCGGCAGGGGCGTGCCGCGCCAGTCCTGGAAGTCTCCCTGGAGGAAGACCTGCCGGGGGCCCTTCCACACGAAGGTGGCGGTGTCTCCGTCGATGAGCGGCGTGCCCTCTTTGCGTGCGCGGGCTTCCAGCGTCCGGGTGTCGTCCATGCGTGGCGCGCACTGTATGCACTGCGCCTGGGATGGGGAGCGTGGCTGACGTGGATCCGCGTCCACCCGCGGACATCACGCTTGCGGCCGCTCAGTGCGACAGCAGGTCGCGCAGCGCTCCGGTCAGGTCGGGGTAGCGGAACTGGAAGCCCGCCTCCAGCGCGCGCCGGGGCATCACCCGCTGGCCCTCCAGCGCCACGCGCGCCATCTCCCCGAAGCGCGCCTTGAGGACCAACCCCGGCACCGACAGCGCCGCGGGCCGCTCCAGCACCGCGCCCAGCATGTGCGCGAAGGTCGCGTTGGTGACGGGCTCCGGTGACGTGGCGTTCACCGGGCCGGACATCGCGGTGTGCTCCAGCGCGAAGCGCATCAGCTGGAAGAGGTCTTCTCTGTGCACCCAGCTGACGTACTGCTGGCCGTTGCCCACCTTCGCGCCCGCGCCCATGCGGAACACCGGCAGCATCCGGTGCAGCACGCCGCCCGCCGGGTGCAGCACCACGCCGATGCGCAGGCGCACGGTGCGGATGCCCGCTTCCTCCGCGCGCAGGGCTTGCGCTTCCCAGTCCTGGCACACGTGGGCGAGGAAGTCGTCGCCGGGCGGGTCCTCCTCCGTGAGCGTCTGTCCCGCCCGGGCGCCGCCGTAGAAGCCCACCGCCGACGCGCAGACGAAGTGCCGCACGCTGCCTGCCTGCTTCATCGCCTCCACCAGCACGCGCGTGCCCTCCACGCGGCTGAGGTGGATGCGGTGCTTCGCTTCATGCGTCCAACGTTGGTCCACCGGCTCCCCGGCCAGGTGCACCACGCCTTCCGCGCCCGCGAGCGCGTCCGGCGACAGCGGTGTGCTTCCATCGAAATAGGAGCCCGTGACTCCGGCGGGCAGCCGGCCGAGCGCGTGTTCCACGTTCCGGCTGAGCACGTGCACCGTGTGGCCGGCCTCCAACAAACCTTGGACAAGGCCTGGACCGAGGAAGCCGGTGGCGCCCGTGCAGGTCACCCTCAAGGGTGGGCCTCCTTTTCTCGGTCAGCGGTCAGGTCCTGGCCCACCAGCTCACTCAGGGCGGTGAAGAAGCGGGCCTGCTCCTCCGGCTTCATGCGCCCGGAGTGGCGGTAGACCGGCGCGCCCTCCGCGTCCAGCAGCATCACGGTGGACGTCTTGGTGGGCAGCTTCAAGGGCTCCTGGCCCAGGGTGCCCTTCAGGTCCACCAGGATGGGCACGCCAGCCTTCTTCTCCTCGTCACGCACGTACGACAGGGCGATCCCCCGCGCGGGAAAGAAGTCGTATTTCTCCAGATTGGCCACCGCGACCACGAACGCGCTCTGCAGAAGGCCGCGCTCGCGTCCCCGGGTGAACAGCTCCGCCTTCAGGGGGGCGTTGAGTGTCGTGGAGTCCTTGTCCTCGTAGAAGAGGATGACGGGTTTCCCACGCCAGCGGGCCAGCTGAACCCTCTCTCCGCTGCTGGTGCTTAACGTCGCGTCCACGGGCTCTGGATCCGGGGCGGCGCCACCCGCGCTCCCCGCCGCCAGGGTCACCGTCAACGCGCCTGCGATCCACGCCTTCATCAGGGAGCCTCCGTGTACAAGGTTTTTGAAAACCTTAGACATAGCCTTGACAATCTCTGGACGCAAACGCTACCTCTAGGTGAGAAGGCTGCCGCCGTGCTCCCGACTTCGGAGATTCGCTGTATGGCCACCCTGCTTCCCAACGTGCAGCAGACCTCCGCCGGAGCAGCACACCCTGAACAAGCCTGGTTGCAGCTCGTGCAGGCGCAGGTGGAGGCCGCGCTCGCGCAGCTGTTCGAGCTGCCGGACGAGCAGGCCCTGGACGCACGTTGGACACACGCGGCGGCGCAGGCGAGGGCCTATGCGCTGCGGCCGGCGAAGCGGCTGAGGCCGGCGCTGGTGCTGGCGGGGCACGGGCTGGCGCGTGGGAGCACCTCGGTGCCGCCGGGGCTGTGGCGCTTCGCCGCGGGGCTGGAGCTCTTGCACACGTTCCTGCTCATCCACGACGACGTGGCGGATCAGGCGGAGCTGCGGCGGGGCGGGCCGGTGCTGCACCGGATGCTGGCTCCGGGTCGTCCGGGCGAGGACCTGGCGGTGGTGATGGGGGACCACCTCTTCGCGCGCTCGCTGGAGGCGATGCTGGAGTCGGGGTTGACGGGAGCGTCGAGCGTGGCGCGCTACTACCTGGGCGTGTGCCGGCACACGGCGGCGGGGCAGTACCTGGACCTGGACCTGGCGCGCGTGCCGCTGGCGGAGATGACGCTCTTCCAGACGCTGCGCGTGGCGCACCTCAAGACGGCGCGCTACGGCTTCTGCGCCCCGCTGGTGTGCGGCGCGATGCTGGGCGGCGCGGACGCGGGGCTGTTGGAGGGCCTGGAGCGGGTGGGGCGCTCGGTGGGGCTCGCGTACCAACTGCGCGACGACCTCATCGGTCTGTTCGGCGACGCGGCCGTGGCGGGCAAGGCGTCCGACGGCGACTTCATGCAGGCCAAGCGCACCTTCCCGGTGGTGGCCGCGTACGTGCGCGCCACGCCCGAGGGCCGCGAGGAATTGGAGCAGCTGTGGGCGCTGCCGGTGGAGTGCAAGGACGACGCGGCGCTCGCCCGTGCGCGGGAGCTGGTGGAGCACTTCGGCGGCCGTGCGGCGTGTGAGCGCGCGGTGGAGCGGGCGTCGCGTTCGGCGCGGCGGAGCCTGCAGGCGCTGCCCAACCCCCATGGCCTGAGGGATCTGCTGGATGCCCTCATCACCCGGCTGTCGCGTCGCGCTTCCTGAGGACACCGTCATGAGCGCACAGGGCAAGC
>NZ_RAWF01000212.1:0-17503 GCF_003612075.1 Corallococcus sp. CA041A | reverse complement strand
GAGCCGGTGACGTTCGTCGGCCGGGACCGGGCCGCGCCTGCCCCGACCCTGGACCCCGGCCCGCTGCCGGGCGAGTTCCCACTGGCCCCCGTGCCCTCCTCGGACGTGGAGGGGGACGCCATCCAGCCCGTGCCGGCCGACCTGGAGGACTCCCTTGTCCAGCCCGTGCCCAACGGCCCGGTGACGGTCGTCGCGAAGGTCGAGCCCTCGTCCGCCGCCGACAAGGCCCGTCAGCGGCGTCAGCTGGGCAAGTCACTCCAGGGCCGGTTCATCCTCTTCTGGAAGCGCCAGTCGCTGCCCAAGCGGATCGCCTTCGCGTCGCTGGCGGGCGTGGCCGTGCTGTGCGTGGTGACGCTGCTCGTGGCGCTCGCGGTCCCCACGGCCATCCGGCTCCCGGGCACCGAACCCTTCAAGCTGGGCATGGAGCCGGTGACGGACTCCTTCGGCCTGGGCGACGGCGTGCGCTGGGTCCACGCGGACGACAAGCTCTTCGACTTCCGCTTCGTGTCCCCCACGCGCGCCGTGGCGGTGCTGCACTACCAGGCCAGCAGCATCGCCCGGGACGAGGTCAACCTGTCCCTCAACGGCGTGTCCCTGGGCTGGGTGCCCCCGGACACTGCGCAGACGGCCGAGCGTGAGCTGGAGCAGATCCTCCCGCCCAGCCTCCTGCGGCGCAACGCCAACAACCAGATCCTCTTCGACAACGCCCTCAACCCGCCCGGCCGCGACCCGTGGCGCATCTGGAACCTGCGGCTGGAGATCATCCCGGTGCCGGAGGCGCCGCCGGATCAGCTGGTCGCCTCCGCCCGGGAGGCCGCGACGGCGGGGGCCCGCTTCTACGAGCTCAAGGATGTGGGCGCGGAGAACCTGTTCAAGGCGTGGCGGGAATACCGCGCCGCGTGGATCACCCTGGAAGCGCTGGACGACAAGCCGGAGCTCTACGAGGACGTCCGGGAGCGGATCGCCCAGATTTCAATGGAGCTGGACCACCGCTGCAGCCAGCTGATGATGCAGTTCCAGCGGGCGGTTCAGTTCCGCAGCCGACGGGATGCGGTCGCGACCCTGGAAGACGTACGGAGACGCTTCCCTACGGCCGAGCATCGCTGCCACAATCTCGCGCTGGAAAAAGCCTATGAGCACGAGCTTTAGGGCCCGTGCCCCCCTCAGCAGGACGCGGTGACCGCCATGTCGAACGCACCTCCCCCCGCCCGCCGACGGCCTACGTCCGGTACGCCCTCCTCCGGGAGCGGTTCGCGCGCGCCGGTCCGCCGGTCGACCTCCGGTGCCGCCGCGGCCCGCCCCGCGAAGCTCGTCGTCGTCGCCGGCCCCATGGAGGGTGAGGAGTTCGCGCTCTCCGAGCTCGAGTACACGGTCGGCCGCTCCGCCGACAACCCCATCTGCATCCAGGACACGTCCGTCTCCCGCAAGCACGTGACGCTGCGCAAGGAGTCCTCGGGCTGGATGGTCAGTGACATGGGCTCCGGCAACGGAACCATCCTCAACGGCGAGCCCATCGCCGAGGAGACACTCCTCGCCAACGGCGATGTCATCACGCTGGGCGACTCGGAGCTGCGCTACGAGGACACCGCCAACAGCACCGCGAAGGTGCAGGCCCCCACCGGCTCCCGGCCCCGTCCGTCCACGGCGGCGGGCCGAGGTCCCACGGCCGTGCCCACGCGTCCCGCCCGGGAGGGCCGCGCGCGCCCGCAGACGTCGCGCGCCGCCGCCGCCGCGGAGCTCACGCCGGAAGCGCAGCGCAAGCGCATGCGGATGAAGCTCGCGGGCGTCGCCGTGCTGGTGCTGCTCTTCGCGGGCCTGGGTGTCGCGCGCTCGCGCATGCGGCAACAGGCGGAGGAGCAGGGCCGCATCGAGGCGGAGCAGCGCGAGTACCGCGCGCAGCTGGGCGGCCTCTTCCAGGAGGCCAAGAACCTGGTGCGCGAGGGCCAGTGGGAGCAGGCCAAGGCGAAGCTGGAGGAGCTCCACACGCGGGCGTCGGACTATCCCGGCGTGGAGGACTACCTGAAGGCCGCGGAGCGGGAGATTCCCAACCAGAAGCACCTGGGCACGGCCCAGGCGGCGCTGGACAAGGGCGAGCTGGCCAGCGCGAAGGCGTCCATCGAGAAGGTGACCAGCGACACCCAGCAGTACGAGCAGCTGAAGACGGCGCGCAAGAACCTGACGGACGCCGCCGACAAGCGCACGAAGGAGGCCAAGGGGCTCCTGGACACCCGCGCGCTGGAGAACGTGCAGAAGGCCAAGGCCATCACCGACGACGTGCTCGCGACCTTCCCCGAGCACCGCGACGGCAAGCTGGTCAATGACGACGCCGTGCGCGTCATCGCGGACCTGACGCGTCCGGACCCCGTGCGCGTGGCCGCGACGCCCAAGCCGTGGGAGCCCGCGGTGGACCGCTTCCGCGACGCGGACATCACCGGGGCGGTGGCCATCCTCAACGCGTGCTCGGCCAAGACGTCCCAGTGCAAGCAGCTGATGGCGCAGATGACGGAGTTCGGCAACCTCTACAAGAAGCTGGAGGACCTGGACGCCAAGGGCCTCACCCGCCTGCTCGCGCTGGACAAGGAAATCACCGAAGGGCGCACGAGCAAGATGGCGCGCAACGCGGGCACCCGCGCGGGCAACATCTATTACAAGAGCGCCGCGGGCGCGAAGGCCGCCGGCCAGTGGTCGCGCGCCATGGAGTTCGCTCGCCGTGCCCTCCAGGCGGACCCCAGCCACACGGGCGCCGCCAACATCGTCAACGACCTCAAGGGCAAGGCGAAGGACCTGTACATGCAGGCCTACTCCATCAAGGACTCCAGCCCGGAGGACGCGCTGCCCAAGTTCCGCGACGTCGTCGCGATGACGCCGCCCGACGACGAGCTGCACGGCAAGGCCCAGGGCTGGGTCGAGAAGCTGTCGCGATGAAGAAGCGCAAGGGGCTGGAGCCGCCCCCGGCCGAAGAGCCGGGGCAGGGCGACCTGTTCGGCACGTCGCTGCTACCCCCCTTGCGTCCCGCGCCCGCGAAGGCCGCCAGCGGAGGCAAGACGCCTCCGGCTCCCCCGGCTCATTCGCCCGCGCCGGTGGCTGAAATCGCCGCGCCGCCCCCTGCCGCCGTCACTCCGCCGCCGCGCCCGGAGCGCACGGTGTTGTCGGTGGGCGAGCTCACCCGGCAGATCAAGCAGACGGTGGAGACGCGCTTCCCGCGCGTGATGGTGCGCGGTGAGGTGTCCAGCTTCCGGGGCGCCAACGCGCGCGGCCACTGGTACTTCACGCTCAAGGACGCGGACGCCTCCATCGACGCGAAGGTGTGGGCGTCCATGGCGGGGCGGATACGCTTCGCGCTGCGCGACGGCATGGAGGTGGTGGCCGAGGGCAGCGTGGACCTGTACGAGCCGCAGGGCCGCTACAGCCTCATCGTGTCCCGGCTGGAGCCGGTGGGCGAGGGCGCGCTGGCGCTCGCGTTCGAGCAGCTCAAGCAGCGGCTGGCGGCGGAGGGGCTCATCGGGGACCGGCGCGTGAGGCCGCCCCGGCCCGTGCCGTTCCTGCCCCGGCGCATCGGCGTCGTCACCAGCCGCACCGGCGCGGCGCTCCAGGACTTCCTGCGCGTGCTGCACTCGCGCAACCCCCGGCTGGGCGTGCTGCTGGCGGACGCGCGCGTGCAGGGCGAGGGCGCCGCGGAGGACGTGGCGCGGGCCATCGAGCGGCTTTCGCGCACCGACGTGGATGTCATCGTCGTGACGCGCGGCGGAGGCTCCGTGGAGGACCTCTGGACGTTCAACGAGGAGCGGGTGGCGCGCGCCATCTTCGCCTCGCCGGTGCCGGTGGTGTCCGCCATCGGCCACGAAATCGACTTCACCATTTCGGACTTCGTCGCGGACCTGCGCGCGCCCACTCCCAGCGCGGCGGCGGAGCGGCTGGCGCCGGTGCTGGCGGACCTGGAGCTGACGCTGGCCACGCAGTCCGGCCGGCTGCGCCGGGCCATGGAGCGCCGGGTGCTGGAACTGCGCGAGCGCCAGGGCCAGCTTCGCGCGCGGCTGCCGGACCCTCGCCGCGAGGTGAACCATCAGCGCCTGCACCTGTCCGAACAGGTGGAGGCGATGATGCGCGTGCTGCGCCCTCGCGCGCGCGAGCACCGGGAGACCTTGCGCGCCCTGCAGGAGCGGCTGCAGCGGGCGCGGCCCCAGACGCGGCTGTCGGAACAGCGGGCCCACCTGCTCAAGCTGGCCATGCGCCTGTCGGAAGCGGCGCGAGCGGGCGTCACCCGTCGGCGGGGCGCGCTGGCGGACGCACGGCTGGGGCTGGAGCGGCAATCCCCCACGGCGCGGGTGGCGGCCGAGCGGGCGAAGGTGGCCCAGGCGCGCTCGCGGCTTCTGGAGCTGCAGCGGGGCATGCTGGCGACCGCGCAGACGCACTTCGGACGGTTGGGGGGCCGCCTGGACGCCCTGAGCCCCTTGAAGGTGATGTCTCGCGGCTACGCGGTGACGTTCCGCCAGCGGGACGGCGTCGTGGTGCGCTCCACGGCGGACGTGGTGGTGGGGGACGTGCTGGGCATCAAGCTGGCGGCCCACGGGGCGAAAACCCTGGGCGGGTGTGAAGAAATCGAAGCCACCGTGACCAGCCTGAAAGGCCCGGTGGACTGCTAGCGGGCCACCCTCTACATTCCGCGCCCCGCTCGGGGAGGTGGATGGCCGTGGCGAAGTCGGACAAGAACCCCAAGGTGGAGCCCGCTCCGGAGCAGTACGGAGACGTGGTGTCGCGCCTGGAAGACACGGTGGCGCGGCTGGAAAGCGGCGACCTGTCGTTGGAAGAGTCGCTCAAGGCGTTCGAGGAGGGCATCCGCCTCGTCCGCCGGGGTGAGAAGCTGCTCACGGAGGCCGAGCAGCGAATCGAACAGCTGCTGGTGGACGAGGACGGCCAGGACGTGGCGGCGCCGCTGGCGGTGGCGGCCCGGCCCGCTCCGCAGGCTGCCCCCCGGGCGACCGCGCAGGCGCGTCCGCCACCGGAGGACGATGTCCCGTTCTAGGTATCAGGGGAAGGGTGGAGGCCGGGCATGTCGAAGCCGAAGATTACGATTGTCGATGACGACCGCGACACGCGCGAGCTGCTCGCCGAGGCCCTGGGGGCCGAGGGGTTCGAGGTCATGTCCGCGGCCAATGGCCTGCGGCTCGTCGCGTCGCTGGAGCTGCACCGGCCGCACGCCATCCTCCTGGACGTGAACATGTCCTGGATCAACGGCTTCGAGCTGTGTCAGGCCGTGAAGCAGAACAAGCAGTTCCGGGACATCCCCATCATCTTCATCAGCGGGCGGGGAGACCCGGAGGACAAGCGGCGAGGCATGGAGGTCGGCGCGGCCGACTACTTCGTGAAGCCGCTGGAGCTGGACGCGCTCGTCAAGCGCATCCGCGAACTCATCCCCGCCGACGTGGCGAAGGAGCCCTGACGCCGATGGCCGCTTTCAACCTGGACCCCTTCATGCGCACGCAGCATTCGCGGGTGGAGGCGCTCCTGCTCGAACGCGCGGACCGCCTGGGTCCCGCGGGCACGCCGCCCCGGCTGGCGGAGTCCATGCGCTACTCGCTGCTCGCGGGCGGCAAGCGCCTGCGCCCGGTGCTGTGCCTGGCCTTCGCGGACGCGGTGTCCAAGTCGAGCACCGACGCCGCCGTGGTGGCGGACGCGGCCTGCGCGCTGGAGTACGTGCACACCTACTCGCTGGTGCACGACGACCTGCCCTCCCTGGACAACGACGACCTGCGCCGGGGCCTGCCCACGAACCACAAGGTCTACGGCGAGCCGGTGGCGCTGCTGGCCGGGGACGGGCTGTTGACGGAGGCCTTCCACGTGCTCGCCTCGGGGCCGGAGCCGGTGCGCGGCATCCTGTGCGCGGAGCTGGCGCGCGCGGCGGGCGCGAGCGGGATGGTGGGCGGGCAGGCGCTGGACATCGCGGCGGACCGGGCCGCGGCTTTGGATTACCTCCTGCGGCTGCACCGGATGAAGACGGGCGCGCTCATCCTCGCGGCGTGCCGGATGGGCGTCCTGGCGGCCGGGGGCGACGCGGCGGCGCTCGCCAGCGCGGTGACGTACGGTGAAGCGGTGGGCCTGGCCTTCCAGATCGCCGACGACGTGCTGGACGTGACCTCCAGCGCGGAGGCCATGGGCAAGCCGGTGGGCGCGGACGCGGAGGCCGGGCGCTTCACCTTCCCGGCGGTGGTGGGGCTGGACGAGTCCCGCCGCATGGCCGACGAGCTGGTGGCCCGGGCGGAGGCGGCGGTGCGCCCGCTGGAGGGCGTGGACGGTCCGCTGGCGGCGCTGGCGCGCTACTCGGTGGAGCGGAAGTCCTGATGGCGGACGTGCTGTCCGGTGTCGCGTCTCCCGCGGATGTGCGCGCGCTCCCCGAGGACGCGCTGCCCGGCCTGTGCGAGGCGCTGCGCGAGGCCATCATCACCACGTGCGGCCGCGTGGGAGGCCACCTGGGCGCGTCGCTGGGCGCGGTCGAAGTGGTCGTGGCCCTGCACCGCGTCTTCCACACGCCGCAGGACGCGCTCCTCTTCGACGTGGGGCACCAGGCGTACGCGCACAAGCTGCTCACCGGCCGGCGCGACCGGATGCACACGCTGCGGCAGGCGGACGGCATCGCGCCGTTCCTGGATCCACGGGAGAGCCACCACGACGCGCTGGCGGCCGGTCATGCGTGCACGGCCATCTCCGCGGCGCTGGGTCTGCTTGCCGGCCGGCGGCAGCTGGGGCACTCGGGCCACGTGGTGGCGGTGGTGGGCGACGGCGCGCTCACCGGGGGCCTGAGCTTCGAAGGGCTCAACAACGCGGGGGGCAGCCCGCTGCCGCTCGTGGTGGTGCTCAACGACAACCAGATGTCCATCAGCGCGAACGTGGGCGCCATCCCGGCGCTCCTGCGCACGCGCAACGCCCGCGCCTTCTTCGAATCGCTGGGCTTCACCTACCTGGGCCCGGTGGACGGGCACGACCTGGGCGCGCTCACGCGGGCGCTGCGCGAGGCGAAGGCGTCATCGCGCCCGGTGGTGGTGCACGCGCTGACGAAGAAGGGGCGCGGCTTCCCGCCGGCGGAGGCGGACGAGCAGACGCGCGGCCACGCGATGGGGCCGTACGAGTGGCGCGACGGCAAGCTGGTGCGCTCGCGCGGGGGTCGGCCCACGTTCAGCGAGGCCTTCGCCCAGGTCTTGGGTGACGCGCTGGAGCGGGACCCGCGCGTGGTGGCCGTGACGCCCGCGATGCTGGAGGGCAGCGCGCTCACCGGCTTGAAGGCGCGCTTCCCGGACCGCGTGCACGACGTGGGCATCGCGGAGCAGCACGCGGTGACGTTCTGCGCGGGGCTGGCCGCGGCGGGCGCGAAGCCGGTCTGCGTCATCTACTCCACCTTCCTCCAGCGCGCGTACGACCAGGTGGTCCACGACGTGTGCCTGCCGGGGCTGCCCGTCGTCTTCGCGGTGGACCGGGCGGGGCTCGTGGGCGCGGACGGCGCCACGCACCAGGGCGCCTACGACGTGTCCTTCCTCCGGCCGCTGCCGGGTCTCACGCAGTGGGCGCCGGTGGTGGGAGAGGACCTGGGGCCCATGCTCGCCACCGCGCTCCAGGCCTCTGGGCCCTCCGTGCTGCGCTTCCCGCGCGGCACGCTGCCGGACCTGCCGCCGGAGTTGGCACGGGACGGGACTGAGGCGCACGACGCGCGCGCTGGCGCGGAGGGGGGCAAGAGTTCCACGGCCTCGCGGCTGACACCGGCCGCGCTCCCCATGCCGGGCGCCCGCTGGCTGAAGCGTGTGCCCGGCTCACGGCTGACCTTGGTGACACTCGGACCTCTGGGTCTGTCCGCGCTGGAGGCCGTGCGGAGCGAGCCGGACTGGAGCGCGCTGGACGCGCGCCGGGCGTGGCCCTTGGATGAAGCCGCGCTCCTGGAGGCCGCTGCGGGCGGGCACGTGGTGGTGGCGGAGGAGGGCACCGTCCGGGGCGGCCTGGGCAGCGCGGTGCTGGAGCTGTACGCCGCGTCGGGCGTGTCTCCCCGGGTGACGCTGCTGGGCATGCCGGACGTCTTCCTGCCGCACGGGGACGCGCGGGTGCAGCGCACACAGCTGGGACTGGATGCGGCGGGCCTGCTGCGCGCGGGCCGTGCGCTGCTGGGAGAGGAGAACCGGTGAAGCCGAAGAAGGAACGCCTGGACGTGCTGGTGGTGGAGCGCGGGCTCGCCGAGTCGCGCACCAAGGCCCAGGCGCTCATCCTCGCTGGCCAGGTGGTGGTGGCGGACCAGCGCGTGGACAAGCCCGGCTCCCTCGTGCCGGTGGAGGCCGAGCTGCGCCTCAAGGGCGAGGTGATGCCGTACGTGTCACGCGGCGGCCTCAAGCTGAAGGGGGCCATGGACCGCTTTGGCCTGGACGTGACGGGCCGCGTGGGCGCGGACATCGGCGCAAGCACGGGCGGCTTCACCGACTGCCTGCTCCAGCACGGCGCGGTGCGGGTGCACGCCATCGACGTGGGCTACGGCCAACTGCACGAGAAGCTGCGCGTGGATCCGCGCGTGCGCTCCCGCGAGCGGGTCAACGCGCGCTACCTCACGGACGAGGACCTGCCGGAGAAGGTGGGCGTGGTCGTCATCGACGTGAGCTTCATCTCGCTCACCCAGGTGCTGCCGTCGGTGCTGCCGTTCCTCTCACCGGGTGGGCTGCTCATCGCCCTGGTGAAGCCCCAGTTCGAGGTGGGCCCTGAGCGCGTGGGCAAGGGCGGCGTGGTGCGCGACCCGGCAGCGCGGCAGGACGCCATCGACACCGTGACGGCCTTCGTTCGCGAGCACGGGCTCAGCGTGCGCGGGTTGATGGACTCGCCCGTGCCCGGGCCCGCCGGCAATGTGGAAGCGCTCCTCGTCGCCGACAGGCCCTGAGGCCCGCCGTCACGGCTTGACGGCGCGGTATTCAGGCAGCGTGAGGGCCTGGACCAGGTTGTTGCCCACGCGCATCCACAGCCGCCCGCTGTCATCCACGGAGCAGGACAGGCTGCTGGAGACCTCGTAGCGGAACAGCTCGCCCTGTTCGGCGGAGTCCACCGCGACAATTTCCTGGGGCAGGGCGCCCGCCACGTTCGGGCCGGTGAGCAGGTAGAACTCCGCGCTCGTCGGCTGGCCCAGCTGCACCTGGAGGATGCGCAGCTGCCCGGACGCGTCCACGGACGTGCCGCCCTTGTTCATGACGAGGCCGCTCGTCGAGTTCAGGAACCACACGCGCTGGTCGCCAATGGCCGCCACCTTCGAGCCGCCATTGAACGGCAGCAGGAAGCGGATGGGCACCGGGAAGGTGGTGCTGGACCACCGGTACGCGTTGCCCTCGCAGCCCGCGGCCTCCGTGGAGCAGGCCTCGATGCGCGACTGGTTGTTGTTGAAGTCGAAGGACATGAAGAGCGTGGAACCATCCACGCTGAACGACGCGGGCGGCGGCGCGCTGATGAGGCCGTTGTACTGGTAGATGATGCGCGTGCTCACCGGCTGGAGGTCCTGGCTCGTGGCGTTCGCGTCCAGGGTGGCGACCTCGATCTGCAAGGCGGGCCCGCCGCCGCCTGCGGTGTTCGGATAGGCCACCAGCACCTGCTGGCCCTTCTCCTTGGGCGGGGTGATGGGCTGCAGCGGCGCGTTCTCGAACATCCACTGGAAGGAGCCGCCGGACGACGTGTGCTTGAGGCGCGACACCGTGTAGAGGTCGTTCACCAGCGCGTCGCCGTTGGCCATCACCGACAGCTGCTGCAGCTTGTACGTGGCCGCGGTGCGACCGGAGGTGGCGAAGTTGGAGTCCACCGCCACGGCGCCCGAGCCCGGCGTCCACACCCACCGCTTGCCGCTCGTCGGGTTGATGCTGGTGATGACCGTCGAGGAGCTGCACGGGATGCCCAGCTCCACCGAGTTGCGCACCACGCCCGTCGAGTCCACGCGGAAGAGCGTGCCGGAGCCCGTGGTGGGGTTGCCGCACCCGATGAAGGCGACGTTGGTGCCGCTGCCCTCGGCGATGAAGAAGTCCGTCACCACCTGGCCGTTGGGGTCCGGATCCTTGATGACCTTCGTCACCGGCAGGAACGTGGCCGCCTGCGGCTGGGACGAGTTCGTCCGGCCGTCGGAGCACGTCGCCCGCGCGTTGAGCGACAGGCTCACGGCGAGTCCGCGGGTGTACTTGATTTCATTCGAGGCCAGCTCGAAGTCCATGGACCCGCTGGTGTAGGGCACGGTCTTCAGGAACGTGTCCTTGTCGTAGATGTCCACCCGCGACACGGCGTCACACCCGGACACGATGACCCGCACCGTCAGCGATGGGGCCGCCGTGTTGGGCTGCGGCACGGTGAGGGTCACCGTCGGCGGGTCCGGAGTGGGAGCCGGCTTCTCACCACCACAGGCGGCGAACACGGAAGCGCAGAAGGTCAGCAAGGCCAGGAAGGCCCGCGGCGCGAACGGGCGCGAAGGGACGGAGTGCATGGTTTCGCACTCTACCGCGCTCCCCCGGGAAGCGGGCGGGGCCACGTCCCTTAGCGCGCCCATCCCCCGGAATCCTGATCGCGAGAGCCCTGAAAACCCCCGCCGACGCCTGCTCGCCCACCCTGCCTCCGGCCGGACGGCAAGGGTGGTGTTGGAAGAAAGTGACAGTCTGACTGTTTTCGTGGGATTCCACCGTTACAAGGGGTGGGCGGGCGGTTTCCGGTCACCGGACCGTCACGCATGTGCGGGATTCCGGAGGAAGAACACCGGTCCGGGGTATACGTCGCGCGCCTTTTCCCACCCCTCTCGCTTGAGGAGAGCCCCGTTCAACCGCTGGCCCGCGGACGGGTTAGACGGCATGATCCGGAATCGACCATGACCCCTTTCGCACCCAACGGGTTTTCGCGACGTCGTTCCCAGTCTGGGCGGGGCGGAGGCGCGCCGTGAGGATCGAGATGTTGTCGTCTGAGCAGCGGGGGCGGGTGCTGGTGCTCGCGGCCAAGGCCGCGGGTGACGCGTTGGTGGAGCGGCTCACGGCGAGTGGCTACCAGTGCGCCTCCACGGAACGGGAGACCGGGCTGGCGGAGATGGTGGATCAGCTCCAGCCGGAGGTGGTGCTCCTGGCGGTGACGGCCAAGCGGGCCGCGGAGCTGCTGGAGACGGTGCGCAAGACGGACAAGCTCCAGCGCCTGCCGGTGCTGGTGGATCAGGGCCGCGCGCGCTCGGCGGAGGCCTTCAAGCGGCTGGCGGTGGACGACTTCGTGCGCGGCGCCGACGAACTGGTGCCCCGGCTGGAGTCCGCCCTGCGCGCCTGGAGGCTCAAGGAGCGCGAGGAGCGCATCCGGATGCGCATGGGGATGCTGCTCGAAATCACCCAGGCGGCCACCAGCTCGCTGGAGCTGGAGGAGATCCTCCGCATCGCGGTGGAGAAGGTCGGCCAGGTGACCGGCACGGACCGCTGCTCGGTGGTGCTGGTGGAGGGCAGCCACGCGCGCACGGCCACGGTCGTCGCGACGCAGGAGGACCCCAGCCTCGTCCAGCTGGACATCGAGGTGGCGCGCTACCCGGAGCTGCGCCGCGCGCTGGAGACGCGGCAGCCCGTCCTGATTGAAGAGGCGCAGCGCGACCCGCTGATGGCGGAGGTGCGCACGTCGCTGCTACCGCAGGGCGTGAAGTCCATCCTGGTGCAGCCGCTCATCTGTCAGGACGACCTGCTGGGCGCGCTCTTCCTGCGCGTGTCCAAGGGCGAGGCGTCCATCGGCCGCGACGAGCAGGAGTTCGCGGAGGCGGTGGCGGGCGTGCTCGCCAACTCCATCCGCAACGCGCGCCTGCACACGGCGGTGAAGAAGAAGCGCGAGGACCTGGAGCTGGCGTACGTGGAGCGCTACCGCGAGCTCAACGACGCGAACCGCCGCCTGAAGGAGCTCAACCGCCTCAAGGATGAGATCATCGCGGTGTGCAGCCACGACCTGCGCGCGCCGCTCCAGGTGCTCCTGGGGCACGGCCGGCTGCTCCTGGAAGGGCCGCTGGAGACGCAGCAGAAGCAGTCCGCGGAGGCGATGATCCGCCAGGGCCGGAAGATCCTCACCCTGGTCGAGTCCCTGCTGGAGAAGGGCAAGGGCGAGGCGGCGCGGCTGTCCATCGAGCCCCGCGTGCTGGACGTGGCGCAGCTGTGCCGCGACGCCGTGGCGGAGCTGGAGATTCTCGCGGCGGAGAAGGCCGTGTCGCTGCGCTCCGAGTGCCCCGACAGCCTGATGCTGATTGGCGACGAGGTGAAGCTGCACGAGGTGCTGCAGAACCTCATCAGCAACGCCATCCAGCACGCCAGCGACCCGGGCGTGGTGGTGGTGCGCACGCAGCGGCTGTCGCGGCCGGACGGCGACGCGGTGCGGGTGATGGTGAGCGACAACGGGGTGGGTATTCCCCCGGACGAGCTGCACCTCGTCTTCGACCGCTACCGCCACGGGCCCAAGGGCACGGGGCTGGGGCTGGCCATCTGCAAGGAGTTCGTGGAGCTGCACGGCGGTGAAATCTGGGCGGAGAGCCCGGCCGACGGTGGCTGCACCTTCGTCTTCACGCTGCCCCTGGCGCAGGAGGCCGCGCGCAACCCCCGGCCGCAGCCCGCGCCCGGCGCCGCGCCCGAGCAGCCGCGCGTGCTGGTTGTGGAGGACGAGCCCGAAATCGCGGCGGTGCTGTCGGAGGTGCTGCGCTCGAAGTACCGCGTGGAGGTCGCTCGCGACGGCGCGGAGGGCCTGGCGAAGGCGCGCGCTTCACGGCCGGACCTGGTGGTGATGGACGTGTTCCTGCCCAAGCTGGACGGCCTGGACGCGGCCATGGCGCTCAAGTCCTCGTCGGACACGGCGCACATCCCGGTCATCCTCCTGTCCGCCCACCAGGGCGTGGCCGACAAGGTCCGCGCGCTCAACCTGGGCGCGGTGGACTACATGGCCAAGCCCTTCAACGCGGTGGAGCTGCTCAACCGCACCGAGCGCGCCCTCAAGCTGAGCCGGGGTGAGAAGGATCAGCAGGACAAGACGAACTCGCTGCAGCGGCGCACCGGCAGCGATCCGGTGACGGGCCTGCTCGACCGCCGCGGCCTGCTCCTGCGCTTGGAGCAGGAGGTGGCCCGCAGCCGCCGCTACCACCGCGCCCTCACGCTGGCGGTGCTGCGTCCGGACCGCGATCTGGACGCCATGCCGCCCAACATGGCGGAGGTGATGCGCAAGCGCGTGCGCCACCCGGACTCCATCGCCCATCTGGGGCTGGGCGTCTTCGCGGTGGTGCTGCCCGAGTGCAACGCGGACGCGGCGCGCACGGTCATCAACCGCCTGATGCCGGACGTGGAGAACGTGACCTCCATCGAGTACCGGGCCGCCATGGCGGACGTCAGCCAGGACAGCGATCCGGTGGAGAAGCTGCTTGAGAAGCTGGGAGCCCCCCCGCCCGAGGTCCACTAGCCCGCGTGCGCCCGCTCCCGCTCCTCAGTCGTGCCGCAGTGATGTGCCTCGCGCTGGCCGCCGGAGGTTCGGGGGCCGCGCCCGCGAGGAAGGCCCCGGCCCCGCACGTCGACCGCGAGGCGATGCGCGAGGCCATGGATTCGAGCGACCGCGACGATGAGCCGTCCGCGTCGTCCGCCAGCTACGCGCACTACCTCCAGGCGCGGCTGATGCACCTGGAGGGCAACCACCGGGCCTCGGTGGACGAGCTGCGGCTGGCGCTCGCCACCGACGACGGCAACCCGACCATCCTTACCCAGCTGGGCGAGGAGTACGCGCGCCTGGGTGACCTGGAGCGCGCCGAGCGCGAACTTCGCCGGGCCGTGGAGAAGGCCCCCACGCACTACGCCGCCCACGTGCTCCTGGGCCGGGTGTTGCTGGAGTCCGGCCGCACGGCGCGCGCGAAGCAGCACCTGCGCCGCGCGGTGGCCCTGCGTCCCCGCGAGCCGGAGGCGTACCTCGTCCTGTCGCAGCTGTACCTGGACGCGAAGGCCCCCGACGATGCGGTGAAGGTGGTGGAGTCGCTGGCCCACGCGCTGCCGGGAGAGGCCTCCGGCTACCGGCGGCTGGGGCTCGTGCTGGCCGAGCGCGGCGACGCGGCCCGCGCCGAGCGCCTGCTCGCGAAGGCCTCCGAGCGCGACCCGGGTGACGTGGAGGTGTGGTCCACGCTGGCCCGTCTCTACGAGGACTCCGGCCGTCCGAAGGAGGCGGAGGACGCGCTGGCCCGCGCGCTGGAGGCGGATCCGGACAGCCGCGAGGTGCTGCTGTCCGCGGGCCGTGCCGCGCTGAAGGGCGGGTCGGCGACCCGGGCGCGGGCTTACTTCGACCGGCTGCTGTCGCTCTCCGCGTCGCCGGAGCTGGCCGTGCGGGTGGCCTTCAGCTACCTGGCCTCTGGAGAGCCCGCCGCCGCGAAGGAGGTGCTGGACGCCGCGCGCAAGGACGCGCCGGACGAGCCCCGCCTCGCGTACTACGCCGGCCTGGTCGCGGAGCGCACCCGCCGCTTCTCCGTCGCCGCCGCGGACTTCGCGAGCGTGCCCCCGGACTCGGAGGTGTTCCCCGACGCCCGCGTGCGCCAGGCCCGCTGTCTGTCGCTGGTGGGGGACCACCCGCGCGCGCTGGTGCTCTACCGCATGGCCATGTCGGAAGCGCCCGACGACGTGGAGGTACACGTCGGCTACGCCCGGGCGCTGGAGCGCGGCGGGGACGCGACGCGAGCGGAAGGCGTGCTGCGCGAGGCGCTGGCGGGGGAGGGCGGGGCGCTGGCATACGACGCGCTGGCCACCCTGCTGGAGCGCCAGGGCCGGGCTCCGGACGCGCTCGCGCTCTTGAGGGACGCCGTCGCGAAGGCGCCGAGGAGCCAGGACCTGCAGTTCGCCCTGGCCACCCTGCTGGAGCGCCAGGGCGACGTGGCGGGGGCGCTGTCTCGCATGCGGGCGGTGCTCGCGTTGAAGCCGGACCATTCCGCCGCGCTGAACTTCATGGGTTACGTGATGGCGCAGCGGGGCCGGGACCTGGACGAGGCGGAGCGGCTGGTGCGCCGCGCGCTGGCGCTCCGGCCGGACAACGGGGCCTACGTGGACTCGCTGGGGTGGGTCCTCTTCCAGCGCGGCGACGCGAAGAAGGCCGTGGAGGTCCTGGAGCGCGCGGTGGAGCTGGCCCCGGACGACCCCGCCATCCTGGAGCACCTGGGGGACGCGTACCTCAAGGCGGGCCGCGCCCCGGAGGCCGTCCGGACCTGGACGCGCGCGCTGGAGGTGCTGACGCTGGAGCCGGAGGCCGCCGAGCCCGCGGACCAGCGCACCACCCTGGAGCGCAAGTTGAAGGCGCTACCCTCGACCGCGCCGGGCCGCTAAGGTCCCGGGCTCATGGCCCGCCACGACGAAGGCTTCTTCACCGGGAAGGACAACACCCGGCTGTTCTGGACGCTCGACCTGCCGGACGCGGCTCCGCGCGCGCACGTCGCCATCGTCCACGGCTACGGCGACCACATCGGCCGCTACCGGCCCGTCATCGACGCGCTGGTGCAGGACGGCTTCGCCGTGCACGGCTTCGACTACCGGGGCCACGGCCGCGCGGACGGACGGCGCGCCTACGCCGCGAAGTGGACCGAGTTCCTCGACGACCTGGACGGCTTCTGGCAGCGCGTGCGCAAGGCCGCGGGCAACGAGAAGATCTTCCTGCTCGCCCACAGCCACGGCGGCCTGATGGCCGCGCACGCCCTGACCGGGAGACTGGAAGGCCTCTCCGGCGCCATCCTCTCCGCGCCCTACCTCAAGCTGGCCATCAGCCCGCCGGCCGCGAAGGTGCTCGCCGCGCGCATGGTGGGCACCCTGGTGCCGTGGATGAAGGTCCCCTCGGGCCTGGCCCCGGAGATGCTCAGCACCGACCCGGACATCCAGAAGGCAGTCGGGGCGGACCCGCTCTACGTGCCCTTCGCCACGCCCCGCTGGTTCGTGGAGTCGACGGCTGCCCAGGCGCAGACGCTCGGGCTGGCGCCGAAGATTCAAGTGCCGCTGTTCGTGCTGTGCGGCCAGGAGGACGGGGTGGCGCTGCCGGCGGCGGCGCGGGCCTTCTTCGAGGCGGCGGGGACGGCGGACAAGAAGTTCAAGGAGTACCCCGGCATGCGGCACGAGCCGCTCAACGAGCGGGACCGCGCGACGGTGTTCCAGGACATCTCCGGCTGGATCTCCGCGCATCTCTGACATAATCAGGTCGCCCCGCTCCCGACGGAGCAGGCGCTGGCGAGGATCACCTCATGGCACAGGGTGAAACGGGCATCATTGGCAAGGGCATCGTCATCAGGGGCAACCTCACGGGCGGAGGGGACCTGGTCATCGAAGGACGCGTGGAGGGGCAGATCGCCCTGAAGAACCACCTCACCATCGAAGGCACCGGCAAGGTGCAGGCGGACATCCGCGCCGAGGAACTGACCATCAACGGCGAGGCGAGCGGCAACATCGACGCCTCCACGCGCGTGGCCATCAACGCCTCGGCGAAGGTGGCCGGCGACATCAAGGCCCCACGGGTCGTCATCGAGGATGGTGCCGTGTTCAACGGCTCCATCGAGATGGACGTGAAGTTGCCGGACGACATCTAGCATCCACCGGGGACCGACCCACGGCCCCCCAGGCGCACAGCTTCGAGAAGGCGGACAACACTCATGGCGAATACGATCATTGGCTCGAGCATCGTCATCGACGGGGAGATTTCCGGGGACGAGGACCTGGTCATCCAGGGCACCGTGAAGGGGAAGATCTCCCTCAAGGAGAGCCTCTACGTGGAGGGCTCGGGCGTCGTCGAGGCGGACATCGAGACGCAGAACGTGGAGATCGCCGGCCGCGTGACGGGCAACATCGCCGCCACCGACAAGGTCGAGCTGAAGACGGACTGCCGCGTGGTGGGCGACATCAAGGCCCCGCGCATCCTCATCGCCGACGGTGCCTCCTTCAAGGGCAACGTCGACATGGACATGAAGGAGCGCTGATCCGTGGCGACCGCGAAGGATCTTGCAGGCAACTCCGTCGACAACACCGTGGTGGGGCCTTCCATCCTCATCAGCGGTCGGCTCACGGGTGACGAGGACCTCACGGTCCGCGGGCGCGTCGAGGGTGAGCTCACCCTCAGCCGCACCCTCATCGTGGAGCCGTCCGGCGTGGTGAAGGCCAACGTGGCGGTGCGAAACGCCATCGTCAGCGGCGTGGTGGTGGGCAACATCAACGCCACGGAGAGCGTGGAGCTCACCCGCGAAGGCCGCATGGTGGGCGACATCCGCGCCCCCCGCGTCATCATCGTGGACGGGGCCAGCTTCCGCGGCCGCGTGGACATGGGAGACGTGGAACCGGGCCGGCTGCCGTCCGAACGCCCCGCCGTGGCCCGTCCCCAGGCGGTGACGCGTCCCACGGTGCGTCCGGGCGCCACCCCGCCGCGTCCTCCGACGCCGCCGGCCGCTCCGCCGCGCGCCGCCCCGACGCCGCCCCCGCCTCCCGCGCGCACGCAGCCCGCGTCGGCGCCGGCCACCGTCGTGGCCCGTCCG
>NZ_RAWF01000211.1:0-17546 GCF_003612075.1 Corallococcus sp. CA041A | reverse complement strand
ATCGCGTCCTGGTAGGGAACCAGGGCATGAGCATGCCCCGCCCCAACCCCCTGCTGTCGGACCGCGACGTGGACTTCCAGCTCTACGAAGCGCTGGACACCACCGCCCTCTGCGCGCTGCCTGCCTTCCAGGAGCACTCGCGCGACACCTTCGCGCTCCTCCTGGACAGCACCCGCCGCTTCGCCCGTGAGGTGCTCGCCCCCACCTACCGGCCCATGGACGCCGCCCCGCCCGTCTTCGAACACGGCCGCGTGCGCGTCCATCCGGCCATGCGCTCGCTCTACGCCGGCATGGTCGACCTGGGCCTGCTCACCGCCACCCGCCCTCCCGACGTCGGCGGCCAGCAGCTCCCCCTCACCGTGCACGCCGTGGCCAGCGCCTACCTCATGGCCGCCAACCTGAGCGCCTATGGCTACCTGGGCCTCACGATTGGCGCCGCGCACCTGCTGGAAGTCTTCGGCACGCCCTTCCTGCGCGACACCTTCATGGCCCGGCTGTACCGGGGCGAGTGGACCGGCACCATGGCCCTCACCGAGCCCCAGGCCGGCAGCAGCCTCGCGGACGTGAAGACGCGCGCCACGCCCGCCCCGGACGGCTCCTACCGCCTCCAGGGCTCCAAAATCTTCATCAGCGGCGGCGACCAGGACTTCACCGACAACGTCGTGCACCTCACCCTCGCCCGCATCGAGGGCGCGGAGGGCGGCACGCGCGGCGTGTCCCTCTTCGCCGTGCCCGCGCGCAGGCCGGAAGGGGACACCTTCGCCCCCAACGACGTCCAGGTGGCCGGCGTCATCCACAAGATTGGCTGGCGCGGCCTGCCCAGCCTCGTCCTCAACTTCGGCGAAGCCAATGACTGTCACGGCTGGCTCGTGGGCCAGCCCGGACGCGGGCTCGCGTGCATGTTCCAGATGATGAACGAGGCGCGCATCATGGTGGGCCTCAACGGCGTGTCCACCGCCGCCGTCGCCTACCAGGAGTCGCTCGCCTACGCGAGAGAGCGCCCCCAGGGCCGCCCCGCCGGCATCCGCGACACCACGCGCGCCCAGTCCCCCATCATCGAACACGCGGACGTGCGGCGCATGCTGCTGCGCCAGAAGGCCATCGTGGAGGGCGGCCTCGCGCTCCTGCTCACCGCCTCCACGCAGGCGGACCTCGCCCACCACGCTCAGGACGAAGCCACGCGCAAGCGCGCGCAGCTGCTGCTGGACCTGCTCACGCCCATCGCCAAGACGTTCCCCGCGGAGAAGGGCTTCGAAGCCAACGCGCTCGCGCTCCAGATTCATGGCGGCTACGGCTACTCCAGCGAGTACCTGCCGGAAGCGTGGCTGCGCGACCAGAAGCTCAACAGCATCCACGAGGGCACCACCGGCATCCAGGGCCTGGACCTGCTCGGGCGCAAGGCAGTGGCGGAGGGCGGCGCCGCGCTCCAGGCGCTCGACGAGGAGGTGCGCGCCACCACCACCCGCGCCCGCGCCGCCGGAGTGGAGCCCGCGTGGAGCGACGCGCTGGAGGACGCGCTCCAGCAGGCCGCGGCCCTCACGCTGGAGCTGGGCGCGCGCGGCATGGAGGGGGAAGTGGACGTGATGCTCCGCCACAGCACGGACTTCCTGGAGCTCTTCAGCGTGGTGGCCGTGGCGTGGCGCTGGCTCGCGCAGGCCGCCGCCTCGAAGGAAGGCCTCTCCCGTGCGCCCACGTCGGAGGACACCGCCTTCTACGAGGGCAAGCTCGCCGCCGCGCAGTACTGGTTCGCGGTGGAGGTGCCGCGCGTGCCGCTGCTCGCCCACCTGTGCCGTACGGGCGAGGACTCCTACGCGCGCATGCGTCCGGACTGGTTCTGACATGTCCGTCTCCTTCCACCTGTGCCAGCCCGGCGCGGGCGCCTCGTGCGGCGCCTGCTGCGGCCTCTACAACTTCCGGGACCACTCGCGCGCGGCGCTGACCCGGCGGCTCACCACGCAGACGGAGCGGCTCTCCCGCACGCCCCACACGCCCGAGGCCTACGCCGAGGCCGCGCGCGAGCTCACCGCGAACCGGGACGCCCCCGCGCTCTTCCCCATCGTGCGGGTGTGTCCCCTGCTGGGCTTCCTGGACGCGGAGCACCAGCGCGTGGGCTGCCTGGGCCACCCGCTGGTGACGGGCGGCACGGACCTGCGCGACTGCGGCGTCTACCGCGCCACCGTCTGTGAGACGTTCACCTGTCCGTCCTTCGGCTGGCTCACCGACGCCCAGGCCCGACTGGTCCAGGCCGCGTGCGCGGACTGGTACCTCTACGGGCTGGTCATCACCGACGTGGAGTTCGTGCGCGGCTGCCTGAAGCTCCTCGAGTGGGAGCTGGGAGGCCCCGCGTCCCCGGACCTGATGCGCGAGCGTCCCGAATCGCTCGCCGCCGTGCGCCGCCTCTTCGCCCTCAAGGAGACGGCCCCCGGCCGCGACGGACAGGCCGCCGTGTTCGGCCGCTTCACCCACGACACGGAAGGCGAACCCGCCCCGCGTTCACTCGACTACGCGGCGCTGGGCACGCGCGCCGCCCCCGAGGACGACGTGGTGCTGTGCCTGGGCTACACGCCCTCGGATGTGACGGAGCTGCTCACCGCCAGGGCGCTGGTGCGCGAGCACGTGCACGCAGTGGCCGCCACGTTCCCCGCGTAGCCTTCGCCATCCAGAACCCAACACCCCGTCGCACGCCGGACGCTTGCAACGACAGGGGGTCGTCCGCAGGTTTGCCTGCGGGAGGGTTGGCGGATGGGTGGACGGTGGATGTGGTGGGGGATGGTGGGGCTGTGCTCGCTCGCTTCCGGCTGTCAGGAGCATGACACCGAGGACGCGGTGCCGGCGTCACCGACGACGATGCAGGCCCGCGACTCCGCGAGCGGCGGACTGATGGTGCCGGCCACGCCCGCGCTGGCGCGGAACACCGTGGACGGCGACCGCGTCCCCAGTGGCGACGCGCTGCCCACGGCGAACGCGCAGGTGCCTCCGGACACGGCGCCGCCACCCGGTGCCCGGCCGCTGCCAGGCCCCCGCGTCAACGAGCCCGCGCAAGGCGCCACGGCGCAGGCCCCGGCCCGTCAGAACGCCCAGGCCAACCCGAACGCCGCCCGGCCCCCGCAGGCCGCTCCGGCGAATCCGACCCCCCAGCAGGCGAACGCCCAGCAGCGGCCCCAGGCCAACCCGGACGGCACGCCCGCGACGCAGGCGCCCGCCGAGGGCCGCGTGATGATTGGCGCCCAGGCCGTGCAGGCCAACGACGACGAGTCCTGGTACGAGGGCGCGGCCAAGGCGGCGCAGGCGGCGGTGACGGACACCTCCGCCAACCGGCCGCTGGAGCAGGTCGTCATCGCGTCCAGCACCGTGAGCGGCCGAGTGACACGCGTGGGCAGGGACACCCTGCACGTGCGCGACGGCGAGGGCACCGTCTACGAGCTCCAGCTCGACCAGCGCAGCCGCGGCCTGCGCCAGGGCCAGCGCGTTCCCCTCAAGGAGCTTGAGGAGGGCACCCCGGTGCGCGCGCAGTTCGTCCTCATGGGCGGCCGCACCGTCGCGCGCGACGTGCAAGTGCGGCGCTAGCTCGCGTTTCTTCCGACGCCTGAAACGACGACACCCGGGAAGCCATGTGGGCTCCCCGGGTGCCTGTCTTCGTCCCGGACTCCCTTCACGCGAAGGGAGCCGGGATGGATGCGGATGCGACTACCAGATGGCCTTGAGCGTCACGCCCGAGTAGGCGCTGTAGCCACGGATCTTCACGTAGTACTTGCCCGCGGTCGTCTTGGTGATGCTGCACGACTCGTTGTTGCCGGACAGGTACGGACGGCAGTCGTACGAGGTGGTCGTCGGCGAGGAGCCGAACTTCACGTGCATGTCCGCGTCGCCCGTGCCGCCCGCGGTGGAGAAGGTGACCGTCTTGTTCGCCGGCACGTCCACGGTGATCCACTCGTTGGTGAACGAGCCGGAGGCGCCGGAGATGCCCGTCACCGGGACGTTGTTCTGCAGCACGTTGCCGCCACCACCGCCGGGGGCCGTGAAGCTGCCCTTCAGCGTCACGTTCGCGTACGTGGAGTAGGCGTTCAGCATCACGTAGTACGTGCCCGCCTGGATGTTGGTGATGGTGCACGTCTCCGCGTTGCCGCTGGCGTACGGACGGCAGTCGTAGGTCGAGGCGTCCGGCACCGCGCCGAACTTCACGTACAGGTCCACGTCACCCGTGCCACCCGTGGTGGTGAACGTCAGGGCCGTGGCGCCCGCCGGAACGACCAGCGAGTAGTACTTGGAGTTGCCCGAGCTGTCGCCCAGGCCCGTCACCGCCGTGCCGTTGGTCAGCGGGATGGAGGTCGGGGGCGTCACAGTGCCACCCACGCCCACCGCTTCCCAGGCGGCCTTCACCGCGTCCTGCGTGGCCTGGTCGTAGCCCAGGTCCGAGGCGGCCTGGATGGTCCACGTCTTCGCCTGCGCGAACGTGGTGCCCGCCGTGTAGATGTCGGTGTTGGCCTTGTACCAGATGCGAGCGGCCTTCTCGACGCCGATGGCCGGCACGTTGATGGTGCTGCGACCGCGCGGGTGCACGCCGCCCTTGGAGAGCAGCGCGAACGCCAGGTTCGGCACGCCGGAGCTGTAGTGCACGTCCGTGCCGGACGTCACGTTGGCCGCCCAGTCCTTGGACGCGCCGTCCTTCGCCGGGTCGTCCATGTAGCGCAGGGCGTCGTTCGGCGTGCCCGGCGTCCACACGTCCTCGCCCACCATCCAGATGTCCGCCGCGGTGCTCCAGCCGTTGACGCGGCTCTCGCAGACGGCGCCGAAGGTGTCGGACATCGCCTCGTTCAGACCGCCGGACTGACCGGAGTACGTGAGGTTGGACTCGTACTCCGTCACGGCGTGGGTCAGCTCGTGGACGGTGACGTCCGCGTCCTTGCCCAGCTCGATGGAGTTCACGCCGTCGCCGTCGCCGTACACCATCTGGGTGCCGTCCCAGTAGGCGTTCACGTAGTTGCGGCTGTAGTGCACCGTGCTGATGAGCGCCGTGCCCGCGTTGTTCAGCGAGTCGCGGTTGAAGAGCACCTTGTAGCAGTCGTAGGTGTAGCCCAGCATGTCGTAGTTCATGTCGACATGCGAGTCACCGATGGCCGCCTGGCCCTCGCTGCGCTTGAGCGTGCCCGGGGTGCTGGTGCCGTTGTTCGCGCTGTACACCTTGCGGTTGAGCGCGGTGTGGATCTCCGGCGCGCGCAGCACGATGGAGCCGTCCTGGGCGCTCACGTACACGCGGTCGCGCAGGGGCATCAGGTCGTTCTCGCCCGTGACCTTCACCTCATACGCCAGGCGCAGCGCGCCTTCCTCGGTGCGCACGTACACCAGGCGGGGAGCACCCTGGACCTCCAGGCCCGTGCCCACCGTGGAGCTCAGCGCCGCATCCCGCGCGGACGCGGCCGCGATGCGCGGCAGCGCGGACACGTTCAGGCCGTCGCGCGCGGAGCCGTTGGCGCGGAACACCGTGCCGTCCGGACGCACGTGCACCACCAACTCACCGCCGACCACTTCCAGGCCGTTCTTCGTCTGCGTGAAGCGCAGGTGCTGGTTGCCCTGCTCGTCGGTGTTCGACTTGCGCAGCACCATGTCGTCCGGGTTCAGCCGGAACGCCGGGGCCACGCCCGCGACCGCCTGGCGGCTCGCGTCCAGCGTGTTCAGCGTCCGCTCCACCCGGCCCAGCTCGCCCCGGATGCTGTCCGGGATGCCGTCCGCGTGCACGCCCAGCACCTGGGCACCACCGAGCGCGTTCAGCGTGCTCTGGATGTCCTCGCCCGACTTCTCCTGCTCAGGCGCCTGCGTCTCCTCTCCCGAGGAACCCTGCGTACCGCACGCCGTCAGAGCCACGCCCAACCAGGCCGCGCCAATCGTCTTCAACAGTCGATGAGCCAACGCGATACCTCCATGAAGAAACAGCGGGATGATACGTGACACACTTGAAATCATCAGAGCAACTACTTTTTGGCAAAAGTACGTTTAGCCACTTTTACCCGCCCTGCTGAGCAAACCTAGAGAACCTGAATTGCCGTTCTGGAAAATTTCAACAGCTTTGCAGCTCTTCACCGGCTCTCCTGAGAGAACGGACCTGCCCCCAGGATGTCTCAAAAAATGTTTCATGAGACGGGCGGAAGGGTGCATCAGGGGTCTGACATGACGCGGAACGCCGGGCGCCGGTGGACGGAAGGGCTGTGCGTGGGGGTGCTGCTGGCGCTCACGGCCTGCGCGTCGCGGGCGCCGGTGGTGACGCAGGTGCCCGCGCCGCCCACGTTGTCGGTGGCGCAGGTGGCGCGGCTCCTGCCCGCGAAGGTGAAGGGGGTGGAGCGCGAGGGCTGGGCAGGTGACGTGCTGGCGGCCCTGGACGCGGAGGCGATTCCCGCCGCGGCGCCGGAGGTGTGTCAGGTGCTGGCCATCATCGAACAGGAGTCCGGCTTCCAGGCGGACCCCGCCGTGCCGGGGCTGCCCAAGCTGGTGCGTCAGAAGCTGGACGGCACTGCGGGACGGCTGGGTCCGCTGGGACGCCGGCTGCTGGAAGACGTCCTCGCGGCGAAGCCGAAGGGGGCGAAGCGCACCTTCGGGGCGCGGCTGGACACCCTGCGCACGGAGCGGGACCTGGACCGGCTCTTCCGGGACATGCTGGCGTACTACGAAGCGGAGTACCCGGCGGCGTACGCGGCCGCGGACCTGGCCAGCTCGCTGTTCGGCCCGTCCTCGTTCGCGGGGCAGAACCCCGTCACCACCGCGGGCTCCATGCAGGTCAGCGTGCGCTACGCGGTGGCGAAGGCGGGCCCGGACGCGGATCCGGTGGCGGTGCGCGAGTCGCTCTACACGCGCGCGGGCGGCGTGCGCTACGGAACCTCCCGGCTGCTGGGCTTCGAGGCCGCGTACGACGCACCGCTCTACCGCTTCGCGGACTTCAACAGCGGCGTCTACAGCTCGCGCAACGCGGCGCTACAGGCCCAGGTCAGCCGGCTCACCGGCGTCGCCCTGGCGACCGACGGCGACCTCCAGCTGTACGACAAGGAGGGTGAGCCGCGCGGCGAGGACAGCCAGAGCCTCAAGGCGCTGCTCCTCTTCCGTCAGCGCTACGCGCCGGACCTGAGCGAGCGCCGGGTGCGCCGGGACGTGGAGGAGGAGAAGACGGCGGACTTCGAGAAGACGGACACGTACCTGGCGGTGAAGCGCGTGTACGCGAACCGGACGGGACAGGCGCCCGCCTACGCCCAACTGCCCCAGGTGACGCTCAAGAGCGTGAAGCTGAGCGGGGAGCGCTCCACCGCGTGGTTCGCGAAGTCGGTGGACGCCCGCTACCAGCAGTGCATGGCCCGCCACCGCCAGCCTGCGCGGTAGCGGGCCGCCACGTCGGGACTACGGCGTGGTGAAGACGGCGCTGAACGTGTCCGCGGTGATGATGGGCAGCAGCTCCCCGGTGACGTACGGCGCACGCGAGGGCTCGTAGTTCGGCGAACCCTCCGCCATCACGCGCACGTAGTAGGTCGACCCGGGCAGCAGCAGACCCGGCAGCAGGCGGACCTGCGTCCGGTCACCGGGCACGTAGAAGCGCACCGTCGGGTTGGCGGCGAAGGTGTCGATCAGCTGGATGACGGACACGGTGTAGTTCCGGGGCGTGCCCATGACGGGGGCTCGCCAGTCGATGACCGGCTGGTTGGAGCCCACGACACGCGACACGTAGGCATCCACGCCGTCGATGCGCAGCTCCCGCGGCGGTGAGACGGACGGCTGGATGGGACCCGCGATGAGGTGGTCCAGCCGGTCGGTGACGTAGATGCTGCCGCTGGGGTAGTGGGTCCGGCCCCCCACGACGACGGGCGTCGCGGACCGGAACGAATAGCCGACGGAGCCCACCACGCCCCAGTTGGACGGATAGGGATTGCCGTAGGCGAGCCGGCTCGCGATGACGCCATTCTCACCGCGTGGCAGCCACATGTTGAAGAGCTCTCCCTGGTAGCCCACCCAGCCGTGCTGGTAGCCGAACGGCGCGGGCACCAGCGCCATGGAGGGATAGCTGAGCGTGCCGCTGGGGTTCGCGTCCGAGCGCCAACGGGTGAACTCGTTCAGGCGCCATTCCAGGGAGAAGGGCGTCTGCCTCACGGGCGCCAACGTGGCCTCGAGCGGCAGCGAAGTGGTGCCGTCCGGGGTGAACGAGAACGACGGCAGGTGCGCGCTGCTCACCACGGACTGGTACGCCAGGGTCCCGCCGCTCGGCAGCGTGCCGGCCTGCACGGAGTTGAGCTGGTTCACGTAGAGGCGGTCGCCCTTCGACGCATCCAGGACGGGCGCTCCGTAGCCGGTGCTGAAGTACGCGTAGGCGTACGGGTCGACGATGGACGTGTCACCGGCCTGGGTCCACAGGGACGACGTGCTGTAGAGGTCCACGTCCGCGCTGATGAGCTGCACGGAGCTGCCCGGCTCGGAGATGGACGTGTAGTCCTGCCACGGATCCAGGTTGAAGAGCTCCGCCGACATGGGGGACTCGGTGACGGGCACGTAGACGGCGTCCGGCCGGCCAATGCGGTTGACGCCCAGGTCGAAGCGGCGCTCGCGCGTCAGGAAGTAGTGCCGGCTCGAGCGCAGGAAGTACTCACCGTCCGGAACGTTGTCGAAGCGCATGCCCCCCGCCACCGGCGTGCCGGTGTACCGGTCGAAGTCGACGCCGTTGGGGACCAGGATTTCCAGGTCGCGGCCGGCCAGGTTCTGGGGAACCACCGCCACCCCGGCGCTGGAGTGGAAGCGCGTGTCCGCAGTCACCAGCACGGACGTGCCCGCGTCCACCGGCCCCGTGCCCGCGTCGGGCTCACCACAGCCCGGCAGCATGTCCTCATTCGCGATGACCGCGGTCCCCTCGCGGGGGTCCAGCGCGATTTCGGGAGGGTTCACCTCCTCGGAGGAAGGCGCGGCTTCCCCGCAGCCCAGCCAGGCCGCGCAGGTGGGGACGAGCAACAAAGACAGACGTCGCAAGGACATGGATGCCCCTTCGTGACAAGAATTTGGCAGTGTTTGTCCGGTCCCGGCCCCGACCAGACACTGCCACCTATACGCGAAGGGTCTGACTTCCTGGATATTTAATTCTTGATTGGTAATTCCGGTGGGCGCGCTTCAAGGCTTGCGCCCACCTCCGTCTGACATTTATCGGCCCGGAGCCGTCGGCGGGGCGAAGCGCTTGTCGGAGATCTTCATCTCCGTGACGGGACCGTACTTGCGGGCCACGTCGCGCAGGGCCTCCGCCTTGCCAATGAGGACGAACGTCAGGTCCTCCTGGGCGGGCAGGACGCGCTGGAGCACGGTGTGCACGCTGCCGCGGGTGGCCGAGGACACGGCGTCCGCGAACCCGTTCACGTCCTGTGCGTCCAGTCCATAGAACGCCAGCTCCGACAGCTTCATGGCCAGCTGCTCCCCGGTCTCCAGCGTCGGCGGGAACTGCCCCAGGACATAGGCCTTGGCGGAGGCGAGCATGGCGTCGTCCATGCCGTCCTGGCGGTAGCGCGCGAGCACGTCCAGCGCCAGGTCGATGGCACGGCCCGTGGTGGCCGTCTGGGTATAGGACGTCAGGACGACGGTGCCGGGCTGGAGGGCCGGGGCCAGCGCGGAGCGCGCACCATAGGTGAGGCCGGTCTTCACGCGCAGCTCGGTGTTGAGCAGCGAGGTGAAGCGGCCGCCCAGCACGGTGTTGCCCAGCTCCGCCACGACGCGGTCCGGGTCGGTGCGGCGGATGCCGGTGTTGCCGATGGCGAAGTAGGTCTGGGTGGCGTCGGGCTTGTCCACCAGCAGCACGTGGCGGCCCTTCGTGGGCGCGGTGGCGGGCACGGCGGCGAGCGACTGTGCCGCCGGGGCCCATCCGCCCAGCGCGGCCTCCAGCTTCGCGGCCAGCTGCTTCGCGTCGAAGTCGCCCACGACGGAGAGGATGAGCCGGTCCCCGCCCAGGTTCGCCTTCGCCCAGCCGAGCACGTCGCTCCGGCTGATGCCCGGCAGCGACGCCTCACTGCCCACCGCGGATCCGCCGTACGGGTGCGAGGGGAAGTGGAAGGCGTTGAAGTACACGCCGATGAGCATGCGCGGGTCGCCGTCCTTGGCGGAGGCGATCTCCGACACGCGCAGCGCGCGGGCCTTCTCCAGCTCCTGCGCGTCGAAGCGCGGGCGCACGAGCATGTCCGACAGCAGCTCCACCATCAGCGCGGTGTCGCGGGACTGGAAGCTGCCGTTGAGGACGAGCGCCTCGCGTGCGGGCACGACGTCCAGCTCGCCGCCCACGCCGTCCACGGCGTCGGCGAACTGCTGGGCGTTGCGAGAGCCCGCGCCCTTCTGGAGCAGCTCGGCGGTGAGCGCGGCCAGGCCTTCCTTGCCGGCGGGGTCGGTGACAGCGCCGCCCTTGAGCCATGCGCTGAAGGACACCAGTGGCAGCTCGTGCTTCTCCACGAGGAGCAGCCGCACGCCGTTCTTCAGCGTGACGGAGGTCGTCTCCGGCAGCGTCACGCCCTTCGTGGACAGCGGGACCGCGGGCGCGGGCGTGGCCGGTGCCGGGGCTTCCGGCGGCGTGGGCGCGGAGGAGGGAGCGGGCGTCGGCGCGGTCGCGCACGCGGAGGTGAACAGCAGCGCGGCGAGGGTGGAGCGCATCATGTGGGGACCCGAGAAACGAAGGCGGAAGGAAGCACTCATCGCGCGGACTCCTTGCTGGCCGGGGCAGCGGGAGCCGTGGTGGGGACGAGCCAGCCCACGGTGCGGTGGTCGGGGTTGAAGATGCGGGCGGCCAGCGCCTTCACGCCGTCGCGGGTGACCTGCTCGTAGCGCGAGGGCGCATCGAACAGGGCCTTCCAGTCTCCCCGGAAGGTGGCGGCGTTCCCCAGCTCGCGGGAGCGGCCGCTGTTGGTCTCCAGCTTGCGCCAGAAGGTGGCCAGGGCCACGTTGCGCGCCTTGCGCAGCTCCGCGTCGGTGACACCGTCCTTCACCACGCGAGCCAGCTCCGCGGTGAGCAGCGCCTCCGTCTTCGCCAGGTCACCGCCCGGCGTCAGGTCCACGGAGAACCAGACGAGCGACGGGTCGAATCCCCCGGCCGTGGAGCTCCGGACGCGGATGGCCACGCGCGCCTCGTCCACCAGCTTGCGGTGCAGGCGCGACGAGTCCCCGTGCGAGAGGATGAGGCCCAAGAGATCCAGCGTCTCCATGTCCGGGTCGTTGGCGGCGAGGCCGTGGTAGGCGACCTGGAGCAGCGGGGACTGCGCCAGCTTCTTCACGACGATGCGCCGCTCGCCCTGCTGTTCGGGTTCCTTGGTGCGCACGGGCTCTGGCGCGGGCTGCGAGGGGATGGTGCCCAGCGTGGCCTCCACCTGCTCGAAGACGCGGGCCGGATCCAGGTCGCCCGCGAGGACGAGCGTGGCGTTGTTGGGGGCGTAGTACGTCTTGAAGTACTGCTGGAGGTCCTCCATGCGCCAGGACTCGATGTCGGACGGCCAGCCGATGACGGGAATCTGGTACGGATGCGCGACGAAGGCGGTGGCCTGCAGCTGCTCCTGGAGCGCGCCGTTGTTATCATTGTCCACGCCCGAGCGGCGCTCGGAGTAGACGACACCGCGCTCGGACTCGATGACCTTGGGGTCGAAGGAGAGCGACTGGAGCCGGTCCTGTTCCAGGTCCAGGATGAGGGGCAGCGCGGAGGCCGGGAACCAGTCCAGGTAGACGGTGACGTCCTCGGAGGTGAAGGCGTTGTTGGAGCCGCCGTTGGCCTCCATGACGCGGTCGAACTCACCGGGGCCGTACTTCTTCGCGCCGTTGAACATCATGTGCTCGAAGAAGTGGGACAGGCCGGTGATGCCGGGGCGCTCGTTGCGGCTGCCCACGCGGAACCAGTTGGCGAGCGCCACGTTGGGGATGTCGTGGTCCGGCCAGACGATGACGGTGAGCCCGTTCTTCAGCGTGCGGGCCTGGATGCCCGAGCCCAGCTTCGCGACGGGGGTGGAGGCAGCGGCGGGCTTCGAGGAAGGCTCGGCGACGGCCTGGGCCCCGGCCTGGGGCGCACCCAGGAGGGCCAGACAGGCGAACCACGACAACGGTGGACGGAACATCCTTGCTCCTGGGGAGGGACCACGGCGGCGCCCGGGAACGGGCGGCCACGCACCCTATTCCAGAAACGCCGCGTGGGTGCGCGGCTCCGGCTCAATCCTCGGGGGTCCCCGCGCCGAAGCGCAGCAGCCCCAGGAGCTGCGTGGGGGACAGCGCGGCCGCGCCGTCCGCCTCGGACAGGAGGCTGTCCGCCAGCTCCCGCTTCTCCGCATGGAGGGCGAGGATGGCCTCCTCGATGGTGCCTTCGGAGACGAACCGCGACACGGTGACGGGACGCGTCTGCCCGATGCGGTGGGCCCGGTCGGAGGCCTGGTCCTCCACCGCGGGGTTCCACCACGGATCCAGATGGAGCACGTGGTCCGCGCCGGTGAGGTTGAGGCCGGTGCCGCCTGCCTTGAGCGAGATGAGGAAGAGCGCGCCCTCCCCTCGCTGGAAGGCCTCCACGCGGGCCTGCCGCTCCGCCGCGGGCGTCCGTCCATCCAGGTACTGGAACGAAATGCCCCGCGCCTCCAGCGCGTCGCGCACCAGGGCCAGGTGGCGAACGAACTGGCTGAAGACGAGCGCGCGGCCTCCCTCCGCCATCAACTCGTCCACCCGCTCCAGCACGCGCTCCAGCTTGGAGGAGGACAGCCCCGTGTCCGGATCCACCAGGCGGGGATGACAGGCGGCCAATCGCAGTCGGGTGAGCGCGGCCAGCATCTCGAAGCGCTGGTCTCCGCCAGGAGTTCCCTCGCCCAGCCGGGCCAGGGCCGCGAGCCGCACGTCGTCGTACACGCGCCGCTCGGCGTCCGACAGCGTGACGGGCACCACCGTGTCCACGCGCGGAGGCAGCTCGCGCGCCACGTTTGCCTTGGTGCGGCGCAGGAGGAAGGGGCGCACCAGCCGGGCCAGGGACGCGCGCGCATCCGCGTTCCGGTCCCGCTCGATGGGGACGGCGAACCGCGAGTGGAAGGACTCGCGCCCGCCCAGCAGGCCGGGGAACAGCAGGTGGAAGAGGCTCCACAGCTCGGACAGGCGGTTCTCCACCGGCGTGCCGGTGAGCGCCACGCGGGCCTCGGCCTTCACGCCGCGCAGCGCGCGGGCCCGGGCCGTGTCCGGGTTCTTCACCGCCTGCGCTTCGTCCACCACCAGCGTGGCGAAGGTCACATCCGAAAGCTTCGCGGCGTCCCTCGCCAGGAGTCCGTAGCTGATGATCAGCACGTCCCGGGGCCCCAGCCGGGCCGGCAGGGCGTCCCGGTCCGCGTCCTGCCAGACGTGCACGCGCAGCGACGGCGCGAAGCGGGCGGCCTCGCGCACCCAGTTGCCGCGCAGGGACGTGGGCGCCACCACCAGCGCGGGGCCGGCCGCCGCGCGAAACAGCAGCAGGGCCAGCGCCTGGACCGTCTTGCCCAGGCCCATGTCGTCCGCGAGGCACGCGCCCGCGCCCCACGAGGCCAGCCGCGCGAGCCACACGAAGCCCTCGCGCTGGTAGTCGCGCAGCTCCGCCTTCAGGCTCCGGGGCACGCGCACCGCGCGCGCGTGGGCATCACGGATGCGCTTCGCCAGTTGGAGCCAGTCCGGGGGCGCCTGGACGCTCGCGCCCGCCTTCTTCAGCGTGTCCAGCGCGGGCGCCGCCGCGGCGCTCACCTCCAGTCCCTTGCGCCCCGGGTGCGCCACGTCCGCGAGCGGGGTCAGCTGCTCGCGCAGCGCCTCCGTCAGGCGCATCCAGCGCCCCTTCCCCAGCGGGACATAGCGCTGGCGGCGGCGCACGGCCTCCAGCAGGACCGCCAGCTCCACGCGCGCGCCCTCCAGCTCCACGCCGCCCTTCGCGCCGAACCAGTCGTGCTCCCGCAGGATCTGGACCCGCACGTTCGAGGTCTCCGGGCGCGTCACGGTCCAGGGCTGCTCCGCCCACTCCACGCGCAGCTCCGGACCCGCGAGCGGCTCCAGCGCCTCCAGCAACTGGAGCGCGTCCTCGGCGGTGTCGCGCGTGAAGTGATACATGCCGGCCGGCAATGACAGACGTGAGAGGAGCGCGTCCGCCTCCTTCCGCTCCGCGTCCAGGTCGCGCCGGACCATGACGCGCTCCTTGTCCCGCTGGCCGCGGACCACGGGAGCGCCCTCGCCCACGGGCTGGGGAGGCGCCTCCGGCAGGGGCCTCACGAGGAGCGAGACCTCCAGCGCGGAGTCCTCCACCGCGCGCAGCCGCGCCAGCAGGCCCGGGCTGGCCTCCACGGGGCGGGGCTCCAGGGCCGGCGGCAGCGCCACCGGGAAGGCCGCCTCCAGCGTGGAGAGGTGCTCCAGGAACGCGCCGCGCTGCCCCTCGGAGACGTAGGTGCCGTGGCGCGCCAGGGATTCGAGCAGGGCCCTTGCGTCGGGGGGCACGGTCACCAGGGTGACCCCCGGCGCGGCGGGCTCGACGAGCAGCCACGGCTGGGAGGTCAGCGGCCCCTCGGGAGGCGGCGTCAGGGCCTCCGCGGTCACGGGGCGCCCGTCCACCGCGGGCCGCAGGCGCAGGGCCTGTCCATCCTGCTCCAGGGCGAAGCCCAGCGACGCCTCCCGCACCCGCGCCGGGGCGTCCGCGCCGCCGGCGATCCGGAGCCGGGGGCTGCGCGCGAGCGACCGCAGCGCCTGGAGCAGCAGCGCGTACGGCGCGCCGCCCCCCATGTCGTCCATGGGCCCGTCGTATATCCCATACATCACCGAGTGCCGCTCCATCCGCTCCCCCGCTTCGAGGAGGGACCAGGCGCGGCGCTCATCCGGGTCCTGGAGCGACGGGAGCAGCTTGCCGCGGTCGTACCCGGCGACGGCATGGCCCTGGGTCAGCCCACCCTTCTTCGAGGGGAAGTGCAGATAGGGCCGGAGCCGCCAGCCGCGCGAGAACTCCGGCTCCAGCCGGAAGGTGACGAAGCGCCCGTCCGCCGGGGCCTCTTCGCGAACCGTCCGCTCCAGGGCGGAGGCCGTCAGCGCGGACAGCAGCTCGCGCCCCGGCGCTTCGAGCAACAGCTCCGCCAGCCGCACGGCGAGTGAGGCCTGTTTCGGCTGCACCAGGAACGCCAGCGCCGCGTCGACGGCGGTCAGGGCATGGGCGCAGGTGGCCTCGGCGTCCCCGGGGCTGCACTGACAGGCCACGCCCGGGCGGCCCTCCATCAGGGCGCGAGGGTCGAGCCCGGCGAAGCCTTCGGCCTGGGCGCTCTCGGAGTGGTGAGTGGGGCGCCACACCGCGAGCTCCGGGTCCTTCACGAGCAGCCGCAAGGGGCGCTCCGCGAGGATGACCGTGGGAACCGGGGACAACGAGCGGGGCAGGGCCTGCTCGCGGATCCGCGCGCGGGCCCGCGTCAGCGCTTCCAGCAGCGGGGCGAGGCGGCCATCCGTGGGCGGCGGCAGGGGCTGCGCGGAGGCTTCATGGGCCAGCCCGCGCGACACGCGCCCTGCCTCGTCGCGGACCCACTGCCAGGCGGCCTCCGCGAGCATCTTCTGCTCCAGGGCCGTCGCGCGGCGGAGCTTCGAGCTGCCCTCCAGCGCGTCCACCACCGTGGCCTTGCGCAGCACGGGGAGGACGTGCCGCGTGGAGGGGGCGGACAGCAGGGGCGCCAGCACGGCCAGGGGCACGGCGCGGGCACGTCCGACCTGGTGCTCCACCAGCCACCGCTGGATGTCGACGGGCGTGGAGGGCCGCGCGGGGGCCTCCACGCGGCGCTCGGAAACAGACGGCTGGGACGGAGCAGCGCGCCGCACCTGGAGCCCGGAGGCCTGGAGCCACGCGAGCCCGACCGCGACCGCGTGCGCGCAGACCCCCTCGTCCCAGTACGCGGCGCATTCACACTCGAGCAGCAGCCCCCGGGAGTCGGGGTCCACGCAGATGGCCGCGTCGAACATGCGCCCGGTGCCTTCCTCGGTGACGGTCCCCCGGACACACTCCTGGGAGGGCGGCCGCACGTCCACTGCCTCCTGAATGAGCCACCGCCGGGCCTGGGCGAACATCTCCCGGTCGGCCAGCTCCTGGAGATGTTTCCGGGTGATCCGTTGCCGGAGCGAAGAGGAGGACGAGGCTGGCGCTGAGGCGGAGCGGGAGGGCATCGAATGGAAAAACTACCCATGGGGTGGCCTTCCAACGAGCCTTTTCCTCAAGTCGTCACGCCGGAGCCCCCGCGAGTGGACACCCGGCGGCCCGGCGAGCGCTCCCAGCGGACGCTAGGCGCCCAGCACCTGCCGCAGCACGGCCTGGAAGTAGTTCGTGCTGCCGACGTGGCCCGCGTGCAGCTTGGCGGACTGGTGGAGTCGCTGGGCCACGGCCTCGAACTCCGCCTGGCTGACGTCGCGCAGGGACAGGTACAGGCGGGCGGCGGCGCGCAGGTAGGAGAAGAGGGCGTTCTTGTGGTGGCCGTCGGGCCGGCGCGCGAGGTGCCGGTAGAGCTGGGAGAACTCCTGGTCGACCTCCGCGTGGCGGGTGTCGCGGCAGAAGCCGGCGGCGGTGGCCTCGATGAGGAAGAAGAACGGCTCGTACTCCGGGAAGGGAGGCCGGCTGAAGTCAGGGGGCTGCTTGTTCCCGGTCCACAGCGCGGAGATGGGCTGCAGGCGCACGTGGGCGGTGACGTCACCGAAGCGCACGGGCACCTCGTCGCCCACGACCTTCACCTGGCCCTGCTCGTCCCGTTCCACGGGGATGAACAGGCGCATGGGGTCCTCCACCTTCACGCCCGCCTTCTCCAGCTCCGCCACCACGTTCGCGTCCATTGCGTTGATGAACCTCCGGGACACCCATCTACCGCGTCGCGCCCGGATGTGCACCCGGTGCGTCGACCGGGAGGCCCCAGGCCAGCGACAGGGCAAGCCCCATCAGTCCGAGCGGATGGCCAGGAGCGGATCCACCCGGGTGGCCCGGCGGGCCGGGAGCCAGCAGGCCAGCAGCGCCACCGCCCCGAGCAGCGCCGCCACGCCTCCGAACGTGAGGGGGTCGTGGGCCGTGACGCCGTAGAGCTGGCTCTCCAGGACGCGAGCCAGCGCCAGCGCACCCGCGAGCCCCAGCCCGATGCCCGCGCCCGCCAGCAACGCACCGTGCCCCATGACGAGCCAGAGCACATCCGCGGAGCGCGCGCCCAGGGCCATGCGGATTCCAATCTCCCGCGTCTGTTGCGACACCAGATAGGAGATGACGCCGTAGAGCCCCGCCGACGAGAGCACCAGCGCCACGACGGCGAATCCCCCCAGCAGCCACAGCACCAGCCGCCGCATGCCCAGCGACTGCTCAATGACCTGCTCCATCGTCAGCGCACGGTGGACCGGCACGTCCGAATCCAGCCGCCGCACCACCTCCCGGAGCGCCGGCGTGAGCCCTTCTGGGCCCCCCCCGGTACGCAGCACCAGCACCATCCCGTTGTCGCCCCAAGGCCTGCCGTAGGGGACGTGCAGCTCCGCGAGCGGCACCTTGTCCAGCCCGGCCTGGCGCACGTCGCCCACCCTGTCTCTTATACACAACT
>NZ_RAWF01000210.1:0-17566 GCF_003612075.1 Corallococcus sp. CA041A | reverse complement strand
GGTGATAACCCCGCCCCCGGAATGCGCTGAACGAAGCAGCGTGAAGAAGTGTGAACCGGCGCAACAGTCCGCCTCACGCCCCCCATCCACCCACCCTGGGACATCGCGTCACTCCCGAGGGCCGTTCCGACCCACCAGGACGCCCGCTCCTGCCCGGACAGCACCCCGAGCGAAATCTTCGCATGCCATGCGAGCGTGGTCGGGACTTTCGGTGGAAGGCGAGTATGCTGGGGCTTCCCCAAACCCGGCCTCGCCTCCCCGCCCGTGGCAGAACCCAGTCCCCAGCAATTCGGCAAGTACGTCCTGGTCTCCAAGCTTGCCGCGGGAGGCATGGCGGTCACCTACCGCGCGCGTATGACGGGCGCGATGGGCGTCACCAAGCCCTGCGTCATCAAGCAGATCCTCCCGCACTTCGTGGACGACCACGACTTCGTGGAGATGTTCATCGGCGAGGCGCGCCTCGTGGCGGGCCTGACGCACGGAAACATCGCGCAGGTCTTCGACTTCGGTGAGGTGGATGGGCAGTACTTCATCGCCATGGAGCTGGTGCACGGCCAGCCCCTGTCGAAGGTGCTGCGGCGCGCGTCGCGCGCGGGCATCGGCTTCTTCCCGCAGCCGCTGGCGCTGCACATCGCCGGCAAGCTGTGCGAGGGCCTGGACTACGCGCACCGCCACGTGGGCGAGGACGGCCAGCTGCTGGGCCTGGTCCACCGCGACGTGTCCCCGGACAACGTCCTCATCTCCTACGAGGGCGAGGTCAAGGTCATCGACTTCGGCATCGCCAAGGCCACGAGCGTCGTGGAGGCCCGGACGTCGCCGGGCACGCTCAAGGGCAAGTACCCCTACTTCTCCCCGGAGCAGGCGCAGGGGCGGCAGGACCTGGACGCGCGCACGGACGTGTACGCGGCGGGCATCGTCCTCTACGAGATGCTCTGCGGCCGGCGCCCCTTCGAGGGCGAGTTCGTCACCGTGCTGCCCCGCATCATCCAGGGCGACTGCCTGCCCCCGTCCGCCGTCAACCCGGCCATTGGCGAGGACCTGGAGACCATCGTCGCGCACGCCATGGCGGTGGACCGCGAGGCCCGCTACCAGACGGCGAAGGACCTGAGCGAGTCCGCGGTGGAGCTGCTCTACCGGGACACGCCGCGCTTCACGCCCACGATGCTGAGCCAGCTCATGACGTACCTCTTCGCGGAGGAGCTGGCCGCCGAGGGACGCAAGGTGGAGCTGCCGCCCGGCTTCAAGGAGCAGCTGGCCGCGTGGCAGTCGCCGTCGTCGGAGCCGTCCCAGGGCCGCGCGCGGATGCCGTCCAGCAACGGCCGGTCGTCCAACCCCGGCAGCCCCGGCGTGTCCCGCCCGTCCAGCCCGGGCGTGGCGCGGCCCTCCAGCCCCGGCGTGCGCGCCTCCGGCAGCTCGCCCGGCCTGCGCCCCTCCACGGATGGCGCCCCGCGCCGCTCGGCCACCCAGGCCACCGCCGTGCGCAGGAGCACCACCGGCGTGCGCCGCGTGACGACGCCAGGGGGCACCCGCGAGAACACCGGCACCGGCCGCCGCCCCCTGCCGCCCGAGCTTGCCGCCGAGCCGGACACCGACGGTGGCACGGAGCCCACGGCGATGCCCCGGGCGCTGCCCACGCTGGCCGCGCCGCATGACACGCCGGTGGAGACGGCCATCGCGCCGGAATCGCCGCGTCCACCCGAGCCGCCCGAGCCCGAGGAGAAGCAGGCCCCGCGCGCCCGCACCACGGCGGACGACGCGCGCGACAAGCTGGCCGCCGAGGCCTCCGAGCGCGAGGGCAAGCGCACGAAGCAGGTGCGCCAGCTGAGCATGCTCGTGTTCGGCATCACCGGCGTGCTGCTCGTCATCGGCCTGTTGATCCACTTCCTGTCCCCGGCCGAGGAGGGCGACGTCTCCAACGAGCCCGTCGTCCTGTGGATCACCTCCAAGCCGGAGGGCGCCTCCGTCGTCGTCAATGGCCGGCCGGTGGGGAACACGCCCAGCCGCATCATCGGCGCGGATCAACGGACGCCCCACACCATCGTCGTCACCCGACCGGGCTACCGCGCCTGGACGCGGCGCTTCACGCCCAACCAGGCGGAGGTCCACGTCAAGGCGGAGCTGGAGGTGGCGCCCGGTACCAGCCAGATGGCGTCGGAGATTCCCACCTCCAACAAGCTCGACGCGGGCGCTGAGGCCACGGACGCGGGCACGGGCGCCGTCGTCGCCGCGGTCAATGCTGGCGAGGACGCGGGCACCTCCCTGGATCTGGACGGAGGCCTGGCCACCACGGACGCGGGGACCGGGTCCACCGAGCCCGCCGCCGACCCGCTGGCGAACGACAAGGACCGCGACATGCGGCGCGCGGACTACCCCACGCGCCTGCTGGTGCTGCGCCCCATGTACAACGGGCTGCCGCTGCCGGAGTACCCCACGGCCACCATCGACGTGTCGCCCGGCGCCGCCTACTCCGTGTGGACCGAGGGCAGCGCGGCGTTCGCGGACGGCGACGGCACCGCGTCCGGCACGCTCGTCTACTACGCGGAAGGCGACCTGCCGGCGGACAACACCGTGGGCTTCATCAGCAGCGCGCCGCGCACCCTCAAGGGCGCGAAGAAGCTCCACTTCTTCGCCCTGGACGACACCGGCCTCGAGGACAACCGCGGCTCCATCCGCGTGCACCTGCGGCAGTCCGCGTACATCCCGCCCCGCTCCGTGCTGTTCGAGCCGGAGAAGAACGCCCTGGTTGTGAAGCCCCAGCACCAGATGCACCTGCGCGGCCTCAACCCCAAGTCCACCTACGCCTTCACCGTGCGCGACGACTTCGCGGAGGTGCGCTCCGGCACCCATGGCCGTGTGCACACGGTGCTGTGCGTGGAGAAGGGCCCCAAGGCCGGGTCCGTGCGCAGCTCGCACCGCCTCTTCGAGACGGGCAAGCGCTACCAGGTGTCCGGCGTGCAGGACATGCGCTGCGTCTTCCCCGACCTGCAGTTGGGGGACAACCAGGGCGCGCTCGACTTCGACATCGTCGACGTGACGAACATGTCCCGCAAGGAACGCGCGGAGGCGCTGCGCGGCGCCAAGCGCTCCGAGCGGTAGCGGACAGGCACCCGGGCACCCGCCCGGGAGCACGTCCAGCAGGCGGCCGTCGCATCCACTCCCCAGTGCCCCCCTGACGCGCGAGTCCCGCGCGAAAGGGCAGTGCCTACCCTGACGGACATCCACTTCTTCTCTTCTGGAGTCCGTTCATGATGCCTGTCCTGTCCTCCACCGGCCTGGTGCTGCACAACCTGGGGCTCGCCGTGGGGTTCGGCGGTTCGCTCTTCGGCAAGGTGGCGCTCAACCCCGCCGTGAAGGTGATTGGCTCCCACGCGGAGCGGGGACAGGTGGTGAACGCCGCGTGGAACGGCTTCAACATCGTCAACGCCGCGTCCGTGGGCCTGGCGGCCATCACCTGGCTGGTGGGCCGCTCGCGGCTGACGGGCCGGGAGATCGACCGCACCACGCGCGGGCTGGTCATCGCGAAGGACGTGCTGCTGGGCGCCACCGTGGCGCTGGGCGCGGCCAACGTCTTCGGCGGGGCTTACCTGGCGAAGCAGGCCCCCGAGGGCGCCGTCCCGGTGGAGACGGGCCTCACGCCCACCGCGAGCACGCCGGAGAAGGCCGCGAAGACGATGCGGGCGCTGGACGTGGGCGGCATCGCGAACCTCGCCGCCATGGCGGGCGTCATCGGCATCACCGCCATCCTCAACATGCGCGCGGGAGCGTCCTCGCGCTGGTCACTGGTTGCCAGGTTCCTTCCGTAAGGGCTCACGGGGGCCGCCGTGCGTCACTTCCGCGGCCCGGCTCGAAAAGGATGGGAAGGGCACGTGGGCGCGGAGCCGAAAACGGCACCGGGCCCACGGGTCTTTGTCCCCTGGGCCCGGCGTAGTGCTTCAGGCACTGCGTGTGGCGAACCTCAGATGTCCAGGTTCTGCACGTCCAGCGCGTTGCGCTCGATGAACTCGCGGCGCGGCTCCACCGCTTCACCCATGAGCAGCGAGAAGATCTCGTCGCTCTCCACCATGTCCTCCACGCGTACCTGGAGCAGCGTGCGGCGGGTGGGGTCCATGGTCGTCTCCCAGAGCTGCTCCGGGTTCATCTCGCCCAGACCCTTGTAGCGCTGCAGGCCCAGGCCCTTCTGCGCGTCCTTGCGGACCGCGGCCAGCACCTCCTGCACGGAGAACGCCGACACCTCGCCCGCGTCCACCTGGACGAGGTAGGGCGCCTTGCCCAGCGAGTGGAACACCTCGCGCAGGGCGACGAGCTCCAGGTACTCCGGCGAGGACAGGTAGGCGTGGTCGAACACGGACTCGCGCATGGAGCCGTTCACGTCCGTGGTCACCACCAGCTTGCGGGACTGGTTCTCCGCGTCTTGCGGCAGGTCGGTGGACAGCCGGCCCATCACCTCCGGCATGCGCCGCTGGCAGTAGTCGCGCATGGCGTCGAGCTCCACCTTCACCGCGGCCTCGTCCGCCAGCATCTCCGCGCGCAGCTGGGTGGCCTGCACCAGCGCGTCCACGATGCGCGCGTCGCGGCGCTTGGCCTGCTTCTCCAGCCGCTCCTCGTAGGTGATGACCTTCTCCAGCAGCGCCTTGAAGTCGCTGCCGCCCAGCTCACCGGCCGGCGTCTTCACCCGGCAGTGCTCCGCGGCGATCTTCAGGAGGTACTCGTTGAGGGCGCGCTCGTCCTTGACGTAGCTGTCCTTCTTGTTGCGCGTGACTTTGTAGAGCGGCGGCTGCGCGATGTAGACGTAGCCCCGGTCGATGAGCTCGCGCATCTGCCGGTAGAAGAACGTGAGCAGCAGCGTGCGGATGTGGCTGCCGTCCACGTCTGCGTCCGTCATCAGGATGATGCGGTGGTAGCGCGCCTTCTCCGGGTCGTAGTCCTCCGCCCCGATGCCCGTGCCCAGCGCGGTGATGAGCGTGACGATTTCGGCGCTGGTCAGCATCTTCTCGAAGCGCGCCTTCTCCACGTTCAAAATCTTGCCGCGCAGCGGGAGGATGGCCTGGTTGCGCCGGTCCCGGCCCTGCTTCGCGGAGCCACCTGCGGAGTCACCCTCCACGATGTACAGCTCGCTCTCGTGCGGGTCTCGGCTCTGACAGTCCGCGAGCTTTCCGGGAAGGCCTCCACCGTCCAGCACGCCCTTGCGGCGCACCGTCTCACGGGCCTTGCGCGCGGCGAGGCGGGCGCGGCACGCGTCGCCAATCTTCGCCACGACCTTCTTGGCCAGCGGCGGGTTCTCCTCCAGGAAGCTGGCGAGCTGATCATTCACCATCTGCTCGACCAGGCCCTTCACCTCGCTGTTGCCCAGCTTCGTCTTCGTCTGGCCCTCGAACTGGGGGTTGGAGAGCTTCACGGAGATGACCGCGGACAGGCCTTCACGCGCGTCCTCACCCGTGGGCGTCTCCTTCAGGTCCTTCCAGAGGCTGCCCTTCTCCGCGTAGCTGTTGAGCGTGCGCGTGAGCGCGGCCTTGAAGCCGGACAGGTGGCTGCCACCCTCGTGGGTGTTGATGTTGTTGGCGAAGGTGAAGATGCGCTCGTCGTAGCCATCGTTCCACTGCATGGCGATTTCGAGCGACACGCCCTCGCGCTCCGACTTGATGTAGACGGGCTTGTCGTGCAGCGCTTCCTTCGCCTTGTTGAGGTACTCCACGAAGGAGGAGATGCCGCCGTCGAACTTGAAGTCGTGCTCCTTCTGGGTGCGCTCGTCGCGGATGGTGATGTGCAGGCCCGCGTTGAGGAACGCGAGCTCGCGCAGGCGCTGGCTGAGCGTCTCGAAGTTGAAGTCCACCGTCTCCATGACCTGCGTGTCCGGCTTGAAGTGGATGGTCGTGCCGAGCTTGTCCGTGGTGCCCACTTCCTGGGGCGAACCGTTGGCCACGCCGCGCGCGTAGGACTGCTCGTAGACCTTGCCCGCGCGCTGGACGCGGACCTTGAACCACTCCGACAGGAAGTTCACGCAGGTGACGCCCACGCCGTGCAGGCCGCCGGACACCTTGTACGCGCCGTTGCCGAACTTGCTGCCGGCGTGCAGCTCCGTGAGGACGACTTCCAGCGTGTCCTTGCCCTTGAACTTGGGGTCGGGGTGCGGGCCCACGGGAATGCCGCGGCCGTTGTCCTGGACGCTGAGCGAACCATCCACGTGGATGACCACGTCGATGTCCGTGCAGTGGCCGGCCAGGGCCTCGTCCACGGAGTTGTCGACGACCTCGTAGACGAGCTTGTGGAGCCCGTAGGTCATCGTGTCGCCGATGTACATGCCGGGGCGCTTGCGGACGGCCTCCAGCCCTTCGAGCTTGGTGATGGCGTCCGTCCCATAATCGGCGGGCGGCGCGGCCGGCGCGACACCGGTAGCGGGGGTCTTTTCCATGTGAAGCGTGTCCTTGGGAAAGGCTGCCGTTGCGACAGGGCTCAAGCCCGTTGTGCCTACCACCACCGGGCATCCCGGACAAGCTCTGGGAGCCCACGCAAGGCTGCGGAAAGATTCATGAATCAGGCGTCAAAACGCGAGGGCGGGAGGCGGTCCTCCAGCGCCGAGATCAACTCTTCATAAACAGCCTTGCGGGCGAAAAGATGTCGCGTGACGAGCACCCTTCCCTCTTCCTTGAGGAACAGGCCCAGCACGCTCCCTTTGCGGCCGACCCGGCGCACGGAATCAATCTGTCCCCAGTGCAACTCCAACGACTGGCCGCTGAAGGGCCGGGCCACCCGCACGCCCGCGGCGTCCAGGGTGATGCCCCACTGCGCGCGAGGGCGCAGGCGGTGGACGGAGACGAGGAAGGTCAACATCAGGCCCGCGCTGATGCCGGCCCGCGCCATGGCGACCAGCCCCCCGCCGCCCCGGTAGTCCGCCAGGGCCCAGGCGGTGAGGACCGCCAGGAGGCACGCGCCCAGGGTGAGGCCGATTCGGGTGGGACGTGGATCGAACGAGAAGAAGCGCGGGGTCATGGTGGCGGGCCCAAAAGGGATGGAAACCTAACCCCCTGGCGCACGGTGTGCGCGTCCTTTCCTCCGGGGCTGTTCTTTGGCCGTCGTCCCCGCGCATAGGCTGGCCGGCACGCATGACGGATGCCGAACTCACCCTGCGCCTGCACACCAACCTCATCGCCTTCAAACGCCTCCAGGCCGAGCGCGGCCCGCTGCGCCACCTGCACCTCCCCGGCGTGGACGCGTTCGCGCTGCCTGGCTACCAGGACGCGCACTTCCAGCAGGTCCTCTTCACGGACGCGGACGCGCTGGCGGCCGCGCTGCCGGCCATCACGGACTTCTACCGGGGGCATGGGCTGCCCCGCTGGCGGGTCACCCTGACGCCGGGGCAGCGGGACGCGACGCGGGTGCTGGGCGCCGCGGGCTACCGGCCGGACTTCACCGTGGTGGCCATGGGCGCCTGGCTGAAGGAGCTGCCGGACGCGGCGCCCGGGGTGCCGGTGGAGCCCGTGGAGGACATGGACGACCTGGTGGAGATCAACGTCCAGACCTACGGCACGGAGTGGCGGGACATCCTCTCCGTGTGGCAGCGGCCGCCCCGCCTGCCGGTGCACACCGTGGTGGCGCGCGAGCACGGCCGGGCGCTGTCCTGCGGGCTGGCGGTGGACGTGGCGGACACGGCGGGCGTGTACCTGGTGGCCACCCACCCGGAGGCCCGGGGGTTGGGGCTCGCGTCGGCGGTAATGCGCGGAATCATCTCCGAGGCCCGCAAGCGCGGGTGCACCGCGACGGTGCTCCAGTCCACCCCGGCGGGCATCCGCGTGTACCGCCACCTGGGCTACCGCGACCTGGGCCCCTGGGAGCACTGGGTGCCCCAGGGGCGCTGAAGGCGCGCTAGCGCAGCGTTTCCAGCTCCTCCAGCGTCTCCAGCACCCGCTGGGGTTCCTCCAGGCCGTGGAGCCGGTCCGCCAGGCCGCGCCCCGCGAGCCGGGCCACGTGCGCCAGCCGCATCAGCCTCGCGCGGCCCACGTGGCCGTCCACCAGCGCCACCACCAGCCGCAGGGGCTGGCCGTCCGGCGCGTCCACCTTCAGGGGCCGGGCCAGCGTCACCAGCGCCGCCACCGGGGCCGCGCCGGGCACGAACGCGTGCGGCACCGCCACGCCGCTGCCCACCTGGGACGGGGCCGTGCCCTCGCGCTGGCGCAGGCCCTCCGCGAGCGCCGCCCCGTCCACGCCGGGCAGGGCCGCCGCCAGCCGTCCGGCCGCCACGTCCAGCGCGTCCTCGTAGTCCCCGCAGGAGAGCTGCAACACCACCCGCTCCGCGCTCAGGAGCGGCCCCAGCGGGGGCACGGGTTCGTTGCCGCGCACCTCACGCAGGGGGAACTCCGCGTCCAGGAAGGCCCGCACGCGCGCCAGCTGCGCGCCGGTGAGCTTGCGCCGCGCGATGTCCAACATCAGCGTCCCCGCGGCGGGCACGTCCTCCAGGTAGCCCGCGACGTACGGGCTCACCCGGTTGGCCACGTCCATCAGCAGCCCCGGGGGCACGTCCAGCTCCCGGGCGATGGCCGTCAGCCGCTCCTGCGTGGGCGGCGCGTCCACGCCGTTCTCCACGCGGCTCAGGTACGCGCTGGACACGCCGATGCGGCGCGCCAGGTCGCGCAGGGACAACCCCGCGTCCACCCGAAGGAGACGCAGCGTGGCACCCAGGTGCATGGCGGTCAGCTCCGCGCGCTCAGCGGCTGCGCCGCCTCTGGAGTCGCGCCCTGCGTCCGGGCCTGCTCCGGAGTCTGGGCCAGCACCGGCGCCCCCTCCGGGTGACGCACGAGCAGCAGCGAGGCGGGCGCGTCGCGCACGATTCGCTCGCGCTGAACGCCGAACAACCGGTCTTCCAGGCCCCATTCGGTCCCCAGGCCCACCACCACGAGGTCGTAACCCGCCTTCGCTTCTTCCAGCGCGGCCTCTTCCGGCGACGCGTGGCGCACCACCTTCAGCTTCACGGAGGCGCCCTCGTCCGCGGGGAACAGCTCCTCCACCTGCGCGCGGCCCGCGCCCGCGCCCTCGGGAGAGGTCACGTGCAGCACCGTCACCTCCGCGCCGGCCTGCTTCACCAGCCGCCGCGCCAGGCCCAGCGCCGCCCGGTCATGCCGGCTGCCCACGAAGGGCACCAGCACCCGGCGCACCTGCGACAGGCCGCGGTCCACCAGCACCGCCACCGTGCCGCCCGCCTCCTGCATCACCTCGTGCACCGTGCCGCCCAGCACCGTCTGGCTGAAGAGCGGCTTGTGCCAGCCCAGCAGCACCAGGTCCGCGCGCTTCGCCTGCGCCGTGCGGCAGATGTCCCGCGCGGGCTCCGACGACACGAACGACAGCGTGCGCACGGACAGCCCCAGCTTCTCCGCGCGGCCCACCAGGGGCGCCAGCGCTCCGCCAGACGCGGCGGTGGGATCCAGCGCCTCCTCCCCTCGGGCCTTGAGCGAGCGCTCCGGGGACAGGAGGTGCAGCGCGTAGAGGTTCGCCTCGTTGCGCTCGCCCGACAGCGCGCGGGACAGCACCGCCATGCCCGGACCGGCCTGCCCGTGCGACACGCACAGCAGCACCGTGTACGCGGACGGGGGCAGCGCAGGCTCCGACGCGCCCAGCAGCTGATCGCGCGCCTGCTCCTCCGGCGAATACAGCAGGCGCAGGAACGGCGTGGTCATGAAGGTCGTGACCAGCGCCATGATGACCATCATCGTGAAGAGCGTGGGCGAGATGACGCCCAGGTCCAGGCCCAGGTTGAGCACGATGAGCTCCATCAGGCCGCGCGTGTTCATCAGGATGCCGATGGCGCCCGCCTCCCGCCACCGCAGGCCCGTGAGGCGCGCCGCCACCGCGCTGCCGCCGAACTTGCCCAGGCACGCCAGGACGATGATGACGCCGCACGTGAGCCACGCCTCCGGGGTGTCCAACAGGCCCAGCTGCGTGCGCAGGCCGCTGAAGGCGAAGAACACGGGCAACAGCAACACGACGGCCACGTCCTCCAGCTTCTCCGCCAGCGCCACCGCCAGCCCGCCCTCCTTGGGAATCACCGCGCCGAACATGAAGGCGCCGAAGAGCGAGTGGATGCCGATGTATTCCGTGGTCCACGCGGAGCCGAGCAGCAGCACCAGGGTGATGGCCACCACGTTCTGGGTGAGCCCCTCGCGGTTGGCCACGCGCGCGCCCAGCCGGGCGAGGAACGGCTTCACCAGCAGCAGCATGAAGGCGATGTAGAGCAGCGCGAACAGCGTGGTGAGCCCCGCGTGCGCCAGGTCCGACGCGCGCACCAGCGACACCACGAACGCCAGGATGCACCACGCCGTCACGTCGTCCACCGCCGCGCACGCGATGGCGATGGCGCCCAGCTTCGACTGCATCAGCCCGCGCTCCGTGAGGATGCGCGCCAGCACCGGGAAGGCCGTGATGCTCATGGACACGCCCATGAACAGCACGAACGAGGAGAACGGCACGTCCGGGCTGGACAGCGACTTGTACAGCCACAGCGCGCCCGCACCCGCACCCAGGGCGAACGGGACGACGATGCTGGAGTGGCTGATGGCCACCGACGCGTGCCCCCGCCCCTTCAACAGCTTGGGGTCCAGCTCCAGGCCGATGAGGAACATGAAGAGCACCAGGCCGACCTCGGCCAGCATCTTCAGGAACGGCATGGACTCCGGCGGGAACAGCCAGTGCATGGCGCCCGGAGCCAGCCAGCCCAGGAGTGACGGGCCCAGCGCGATGCCCGCCACCACCTCCGCGATGACCAGGGGCTGCCCCAGCCAACGAGCACCCCGGCCAATGAGCCGGGACACCGCGATGATGACGATGAGCTGGACCAGGAGCTGGGCGAGCATGTGGGGATTCATCGGACAGGCCTCGCCGGGAAAGTGTTAAGGATGCACTTACCAAGGCGTCTCGCGCAGCGTCAACACGCGCGAGCAGGGCCGCCCGCGCGAGAAGACACACCCGGAGTGTCAGGAGGCTTCGGAGGCCTTGTTGGCCGCCACGGCCTTGAGGAGCGTCTCCACGTCCACCGGCTTGCGCAGGTAGCCGCAGGCGCCCATCTCCTCCGCGACCTGGCGCGCGTTGGCGGAGGCGGAGAAGACGAGCACGGGGATGTCCCGCCACGCCTCCACCTGGCGCATCTGCCGGCCGAAGGTCGCGCCGTCCATCACCGGCATCATCATGTCCAGCAGGACCAGCGACGGCGTCACCGGCTCCCGGCGGAGCACCTCCAGCGCCTGAAGGCCGTTGCCCGCTCCGAAGACGGTGTAGCCCGCGTCGCGAAGCACTTCCTCCAGCGCCTCCCGCAGGTCCGTGTCGTCATCCACCACCAACACCGGCCGACTCACTCGCGCGACTCCTTCTCCAGCGGCAGCTCCAACGTGAAGCGCGCGCCCTCTCCCGCGGCGGGCTCCGCCCAGGCCCGACCGCCGTGCGCCTCCGCGGCGCGGCGGGCGAGGTAGAGCCCCAGGCCCAGGCCTCCATACGAATGCGAGCTGACCGCGCGGCCGAAGCGCTCGAAGATGCGCTCCACCTGGTCCACGGGCACGCCGATGCCCCGGTCGCGCACCTGGATGCGCGCGAAGCTCTCTTCCCGCCCCACGTCCACCTCCACCGGCCGTCCCGGACCGAACTTGAGCGCGTTGGATATCAACGCCGCCACGGCCTGGTCCACGCGGAGCCGGTCCCACGTCCCCCAGAGTCCGCGGCGAGGCGACTGGCGCAGCTCGCACCCGGCCGCGCGGGCCTCCGCCTGGTAGCGGTCCAGCACTTCGGAGACCAGCTCCTCCAGGTCGAAGCGCTCGGGCATGAGCGACAGCTCGCCGCTGGACAGCTGCGACACGTCCAGGAGGCCCTCCACCAGCGTGCCCAGCCGGCGCACCTGGCGCACGCTGCGCTCCAGGCGCGTCACCACGTCCGGCTCCAGCTTGTGCGCCTCCGTGCGCTGCAACAGCGTGCCCAGCTGCAGCCGCAGCGTGGTGAGCGGCGTGCGCAGCTCGTGCGCGGCCACGGTGAGGAACTCGTCGCGCAGGCGCACCGCTTCGCGCGCCTCCTGGAAGAGCCGCGCGTTCTCCAGCACCAGCCCCGTCCTGCGCGCCAGCTCCTGCGCCAGCGACAGGTCCACCGGCGCGAGCGTGCGCTCGCCCAGCGTGCCCATGGACAGCACGCCCAGCCGACCATCGTTGCCGGGCAGGGCCACGTTCACCACCGAGCGCAGCCCCAGCCCGTCGATGGCGCGCTGGTGCGCCACGTCCTTGGTGATGGGCTCCGGGCGCTTGCGCACGTCCGGCATGAACTCCGGCTGACCGGTGCGCAGCACGTACGCGGGGCCCGCGGCGGCCTGGGGGTCCAGCGGGAAGCGCTGGTCCAGCTTCCAGGCATGGGCGCGCCGCTCCGCGTCCGGGTGCGCCAGCGCCACCAGCCGCAGGCCGCCCTGGTCCGGGTCCTGGAGGAAGAAGGCGCACCAGTCCGCCACCCGGGGCACCATCAGCTGCACCAGCTGATCCAACCGCGCCGCCTGCTCCAGGGACGCGGTGAGCAGCTCGCTGGCCTTGGCCAGGATGTCGCGGTCCACCTCCTCCCGCGCGCGCTCGCGCCGCACGCGCGTCTCCTCCAGCTCGCGAGCCACCGCCGGGCCCAGCCGGGCCATCCGGTCCTTGGAGAAGCAGTCGCGCGCGCCCGCCTTCATCAGCGTGACGGCCTGGTCCTCGCTCAGCTGGCTGGACAGGACGATGAGGGGCACGTCCCGCCCCTGCGAGTGCAGGAGCGACAGCACGTCCAGCGCGTTGAAGCGCGGCAGCCGGTAGTCACACAGCACCAGGTCCCACGGTCCGGTGGCCAGCGCTTCGCGCAGCGCCTCCAGCGTCTCCACGCGCCGGGCCATGGGCAGGTAGCCCGCCTGCTCCAGCTCCGCCGTCACCAGCGCCGCGTCGTTGACGCTGTCCTCCACGAGCAACAGCCGGAAGGGCGTCATGCCCGGGCCCCACCCATCAGCCCAGGGGACTGACATCGCCCCTTCGGCCGGGAGCCTCGTGCTGCATCCATTCGCGTTGCTCCTCCCGTGGGGTGTGGGCCGCTTTCACCACATGCTAGTGGCCCTCCCTGTCACGCCAGCGGGAGAAATGGCGGACGTTCAGCACCGAGCGCTGGCTGGTGAACGTCCCGCGCCAGCGCCCCACCCCACGAGGGTGAAACAGCCCCGGATTACCAGGAAACGTCGTACTCGGTATCGAGCAGGGACAGCTGCCGCCCATGCACCTGGACGTCCTGGGCCCCCACGGCCTCCAGGGCGGCCTGGAGCACGCCCTCGTGGTACGGCGCGGGCATGAAGTCCCGGCGCATCACGAAGCGGGCGCTGTTGTCCCCGGTCCAGAGCACGCTGCGCTCGCCGTAGCTCACCGCGACGCGGTAGTTCTCGATCATGTGCTGGAGCATCCGCCGGGGGTTGCGGCCGGCCGCCTGCATCAGGTCCCGGCCGAACATGGAGGCCAGGAAGTCCACCGTGGCCTGCGTCCCGATGTACCGCAGCGCCTGCTCCCAGTCGCCCAGCTGGGGGCGCAGGAGCCGCGTCGCCTCGGCGGACATCTCCAGGAAGAGCGTCACCGGGTACAGCTCCGCGGCGTTCAGCTCCTTCAACCCGGACGCCGCCAGGCACCGTGCTCCGGCTTCCTCGCCCTGGAGGAAGTTCACCACCCCCACCACGCCCTGGAAGAACATCCCGCGCGCCCCGTCTTCCGGGGTCGCGGCCAGGCACCGCTCCGTCAGGTGCCACGCCGCGCACTCCGCCGCCCAGCCCGCCGCCTTCGTCGAACCTTCCACCGGTCCGCGATCCATACCGACCTCCACTTCCACTTCAGGCGCTGGAATTGGCCCCCGTTTCGTGGGTCCATCCGCCAGCGCAGCCCTTCCCCCTCACAGGTGCCGGGGCCCACGCCCCGCTCACACCGTGCAGCCCAATCACATAATTCCATCAGAACGGCAAGAAATCCCAGTAAGACAGGAAGTACCTGCCATTATCTCCCGGATTACTCAATTCTAATGGGAGTGCGAACGGGCTTTCTTATACCCTGAGAAAGAGCTGAGGGCCAGACCCCACACTCCGGGTCTTACCCGGAGAGCGCGGATTGTGCGGCCGCGACGGCGGTTCCGGGGGCGAACGCGCGGTGACCGGCGGCGTGGAGGGCGCGCTCGATGGCGCCCACGGTGACGAGCACGTCCCCGGCGCTGACGCGGTTCATGTGGCCCACGCGGAAGTAGCGCGTCTTGATTTCCGGGTGGAGGCCGCCGGCGATGGCCACGCCCTGCGCCTTCACGCGGCCCACGAGCGTCGCGTCCACGCCGTCCGGGTAGTACACGGCGCTCAAGGTGTTGGCGGCCACGGCCTCCGAGGTGGGGACGAGCCGCAGGCCCAGCGCGCTCCAGGCGGCGCGGAAGGCACGGGCCATGCGGCGGTGGCGCTCGAAGCGGGCCTCCATGCCCTCCGCCAGGATCTGTCCCAGGCTGACGTCCAGCGCGCACACCAGGGACGTGGGCGGGGTGGCGAAGTAGGCGGGCTTGCCGGCTTCGTAGGCCTCCATCACCGGCAGCCACTCCGCCCAGTCCGCGTACACGCTGGCGACGGGCGCCTTGCGAGCCTTCCACGCGGCGAGCGCGCGAGTGCTCACCGTGAGGAGCGCCAGGCCCGGCGGCACGCCCACCGCCTTCTGGCTGGCGGTGAGGTACACGTCCGCGCCCCACGCGTCCTGCTGGAAGGACTCGCCGGCGGTGGCGCACACGCCGTCCACCACGGCCAGGACGCCGTACTGGCGCGCGGCCTTCACCAGCGGCTCCACGGGGGCGAGCACCGCGGTGGAGGTGTCCACGTGGGTGACGGTCATCAGCTTGAAGCCGCCGCTCCGCAGCTCCGCCTCCACCTGGGCCACCTCCGGGGCGCTGCCCACGCTGGCCGCGCGCACGTGCGTCACCTTCGCGCCGTGACGCTCCAGGATGTGGGCCATGCGGTCGCTGAAGTAGCCGGTGTTCACCACCAGCGCGCGGTCGCCGGGCTCGATGAGGTTGGCCACGGCGAGCTCCATGGCCAGCGTGCCGCTGCCGGAGACGACGAAGGGCTGCGCGCCGGGGGCGAGCGACACCTCGCGCAGGCGCTTGAGGGCCCGGCCGAAGGTGGCGATGAAGCCCGCGTCCAGGTGCCCGGGCACCGGCCCGGACATCGCCTGCAACACGTCCGCGTCCACGTCCACCGGCCCGGGAATCATCAACAGGTCTCTCACGGCGCCACTCCTCCTGAAGGCCCCCTCCGGACAGCCGAAGGGCGGTCCCCCACTGTGGCCAGCGCGGGCCCGGCTTGTCCACGCTGGAAACACAGACGCCGGAGCCCCCGCGGTGGGGACTCCGGCGTCATGGACTTCAGGAAGCGAAGGGATGGACTAGCGGTACGTCGCGGTCAGGCTGTCCGCGCGGGTCACCTGGCCAGCGGTGAACTGGTTCATGCAGTTGTCGTCCGTGTAGTCCATGAAGTTGTAGATGGGGTCCACGCCGCCGCCCGCGCAGGTGTCGCGGTTGACGGGGCAGCCAAACGCGGCCGAGGCCTCCGGAGGCGTGTCGCTGACGGAGTCACCCGGGTTGGCGCAGCCGCCCTGGAACGTGTGGTACAGGCCCAGCCAGTGGCCGACCTCGTGCGTGGCCGTGTCGCCCTCGTTGTACGGGGCCGCCGTGCCGCCAGGGACGCTGCTGTAGAGCATGACCACGCCGTCCATCTTCGGCTGGCTGCTGTAGCTGGAGGGGAAGGTCGCCCAGCCCAGCAGGCCGCCCTTGAGGTTGGCGGTGTAGATGTTCAGCGACTCCGGGCCGCCCTTGCGCAGGGCCTGCTTCATCTTCTTCTCCGCGGCGGAGCCCGAACCCAGCGCGAACCACTGGGTGTTCGTGGTGCGGTCCGTGCCGGCCAGCGTGAACGTGAACGGGGTGTTGGCGTACGCCGCGTTCAACACGTTCATCTGCGAGGTGATCTGCGAGTCCGGAACGTCGCCGTTGGCGAGGCCCGTGCCCTTGTTGATGACGTGGAAGTACACGGGCACGTTCACCGAGCCCACCGCGCGCTTCGCGTGCACGCCGCGGTTCGCCAGCGCCGCTTCAATCTCCAGCTTCTCGTCGGCGGACGGCTCGATGGTCGCGCAGCCACGGTGCGGGACGGCCTGCTGGGTGGCGGACTCCTCCGCCGGGGCCTGCTCCTCGGGGGCCGGGGCGTTGCTGCTGCAACCCGCCAGGGACATCAGGGTGCCAAGGACCACCGCGACACGACCACCGCGCTGCGCGACGTAACGAAGCATGTGTCTCCAACTCCTCGCGAATGAGTGAAACACCGGCGCACGGATGAAACAGACATCGCGTCCGGGCCGGGACGCGGCGAGTCTGTGTTTCAACCCGAAAATGGAAAACGCCGGAGCCCCCTGAACGGAGACCCCGGCGTCGTCACATCGGCCACAGCCGCGCTGTTTATTTCTAGCGGTACGTCGCGGTCAGGCTGTCCGCGCGGGCGCTCTGGCCGGCGGTGAACTGGTTCATGCAGCTGTCGTCGGTGTAGTCCATGAAGTTGTAGATGGGGTCCGCGCCGCCACCGGAGCAGGTGTCACGGCCGGCGGGGCAGCCGTACGCGGGCGAGGCCTCCGGAGGCGTGTCGCTGACGGAGTCACCCGAGGCGGAGCAGCCGCCCTGGAACGTGTGGTACAGGCCCACCCAGTGGCCGACTTCGTGCGTGCCCGTGTCGCCCAGGTTGTAGGGGGACGCCGTGCCGCCGGGGACGCTGCTGTAGAGCATGACCACGCCGTCCATCTTCGGCTGGGACGTGTAGCTGGAGGGGAAGGTCGCCCAGCCCAGCAGGCCGCCGCTGAGGTTCGCCGTGTAGATGTTCAGCGACTCCTTGCCACCCTTGCGCAGGGTGTTCTTCATGTTCTTCTCGTTGGTGCTGCCCTGCGCCAGGGCGAACCAGGACGTGTTGGTCGTGCGGTCCGTGCCGGCCAGCGTGAACTTGAACGGGGTGTTGGCGTACGCCGCGTTCAGCACGTTCATCTGCGCGGTGATCTGCGAGTCCGGAACGTCGCCGTTGGCGACGCCCGTGCCCTTGCGGATGACGTGGAAGTAGACGGGCACGTTCACCGAACCCACCGCGCGCTTGGCCGACACGCGGCCCGCGATCGCAGCCTCGATCTCCAGCTTCTCGTCAGCCGACGGCTCAACGGTCGCACAACCACGGTGCGGGATGGCCTGCGCGTTGGTGGTCTCCTCCGCGGGAGCGGGAGTCTGCTCCTCGGTGGTCGGGGCGTTGTTGTTACAGCCCACCAGGGACATCAGGGTGCCAACGACCACCGCGATACGGCCACTGCGCTGCGCGACGTGACGAAGCATGGTTTCCCAACTCCTCGAAAAGTAGGGGGGAGCAGGAATACGATTTTAGTGACTCCAGAGTCAATCCACGGACAGTCCTGGAAACATCGTAAATCAGTATGTGCTCAAACAGTCGCTCAGGGCGTCGGAGCGGGAGCGTCACCCGCGTCCGGGGCGGGCGTGAGCGGGGTGCCGTCTC
>NZ_RAWF01000020.1:0-54903 GCF_003612075.1 Corallococcus sp. CA041A | reverse complement strand
GCACTTCGCGGTGGTCCTTGTTCGGTCGGCCCCGCGCGGGTTTCTGGGGCGGCAGCAGTCCTGCCAGCCGCTCCCATTGGGCGTCCGTCAGCTCTCCTCGGCTCATGCCCTCCTAACACCCGGCTCCCCTCGAACTATTTGCGGACACGTCCTAGGGTCCTCCGCCATGCCCGCGCGGTCTGCCGTGACGAAGCCCGCCACCACCCATCGCATGCTGCTCGTCGCCGGGATGCTGACCTGGGCCGTGGTCGGCTTCGCGCACCTCGAGGACCTGGCGCGTGAGCCCGCGCGATGGATGGCTCCGGACACGCTGCTGTGGGGCCTCGCGCTCCTCACCTTCGGTGGGACCTTCTGGTTCCAGACGCGGGTGCAGGGCCGGGGAGAGCTGCCGCTGCTCGTCGCGCAGACGCTCGCGGCGCTCGTCTGTCTCGCCACGGGGGAGAGCGGGCTGGACGGCGCGCTGCTCGCCATCACCGCCGGGCAGGTGCCGGAGATCCTCTCCCAGCGCAGGGCGCTGACATGGGTGGGGCCCCAGGTCCTGGGCATGCTCGTCGTGTTCGCGGTCCAGCACCCGCTGGTCCAGGCCCTGGTGCAGACGCTCCTCTACACCGGCTTCCAGGGCTTCACGTTCGGCACCTCGCTGGTGATGGTCCGGGAGGCCGAGGCCCGCCGCGAGCTGGCCCGGGTCCACGCGGAGCTCCAGGCCACCCAGGTGCTGCTCGCCACGCGTGAGCGCGAGGGCGAGCGGCTGCGCATCGCCCGCGAGCTTCACGACTCCGTGGGGCACCACCTCACCGCGCTCAGCCTCAACCTGGAGGCCGCCGCGTACACCGCGAAGGATACGGCCGCCGCCGAACACCTGCGCCGCGCGCGCGAGACCGCCCGCACGCTCCTGTCCGAGGTGCGGCGCACGGTGACGGAGCTGCGCGAGGCGCCCATGCCGCTCCTGCCTTCGCTGCGCGCGCTCGCGGAGGGAGCCCCTGGACTCTCCGTCCACCTGGACGTCCCCGGCGAGCTGGCTCTGGAGTCCACCGAAGCGGCGCACTCGCTGTTCCGCTGCGTGCAGGAGGTCCTCACCAATACGCTGCGCCACGCCGGGGCCCGCAACCTGTGGATTGTCATTGCGCCCACGGAGGACGGCGGGGTGCGGGTGCATGCGCGGGATGACGGAAGTGGCGCGGCGGGGGTGACGCCCGGCGCGGGGCTCACCGGCATGCGGGAGCGGTTCACCCGGCTGGGCGGGCGCGTGGAGTGGCGCGCGACGACGGGGCAGGGGCTGGAGTTGGAGGCGTGGCTGCCGGCCACGCAGGAGCGTGGGGTGGGGACATGAACACGGTCCGCCTGGTGCTCGCGGATGATCACGCCCTGGTGCGCCAGGGCTTGCGCAGCCTGCTGGATCTCACGCCCGACCTGCGGGTGGTGGGTGAGGCCTCGGACGGCGAGGAGGCGCTGCTCAAGGTCGCGGAGCTGAACCCGGACGTGGTGCTCCTGGACGTACGCATGCCACGCATGACGGGACTGGAGGCCCTGCGTGCGCTGCGCCTCACGGACGCGGACCGGCGCGTGGTGCTGCTCACGACCTTCGACGAGGACGCCGTCCTCATCGAGGCCCTCCGCCTGGGCGTGCAGGGCTTCCTCCTCAAGGACGTGTCCCTGGAGGAGCTGGCGGAGGCCATCCGGCGCGTCGCCTCCGGTCAGACGCTGCTGCCGCCAGGAGTCGCGGAGCGCGTGGCGCGCGGCATGGCGGAGCTGCCTCGCGACTTCCCCCACGCGGACCTGCCAGAGGGGCTCACCCGCCGCGAGGTGGAGGTGCTGCGCCTCATCGCGCGGGGGCTGAGCAACCGGGAGATCGCCGACGCGCTGGGGACCGCGGAGGGGACGGTGAAGAACCAGACCTCCAGCATCCTCTCCAAGCTGGGCGTGAGGGACCGCACCCGCGCCGTGCTCCGCGCCATGGAGCTGGGCTGCCTCTAGGCGCGGAGCGGTGGGCGGGGCACGGCGCCGAGGAGTCGGCCGGCACCACGCAGATGAAGAGATGGCCCACGGCCTCACCGTCGTGGCCTGCCCCTCGTAGGTCTTCTTGTTCGTGCTGTTGGCTGAAAATGAGGCAGCCCGCACCCACCGCCAGCAAGGGGCATGTCTGGACTTTCGAACCGCGTCCGTCGAGAGCGGCCGGTCCTGGACATGGAGTCTGTCCAACCCCAGACATCACGATGTGAGGAGGCAAGCAGCCAGGGCACGTGGAAGTCCGGTCCTGGATGGGCGGCCATTCCCGTGGGGGCATTGGGAGGGTCCGCTTGCGCCCATACCCTTTCAGGCCACATCGACCTGAAGCGAGGACCCCCGATGTCAAACCCCCGCTGCTCGTGCCGCTCTCGTTGGATCCGTCTCCCGGTCTTGGTGCTTTCGCTGCTGCTGTGCAGTGCATGTGAGGCCGTGGGCCGGATCGAGTCCCCTGAAGTGCAGGCGCTTCCCATGGAGCCTGCTTCTGCCCCCGAAGAAGATGCGCTCCCCGCGACGCCCCCCACGCTGCCTCCGACTCCCGCGGGGCTCCGGCCCGTCGCGGTCTGGGAGGGGATGTTCGTGGAGGAGTGGGGCCGCGAGCACATGCAGACCTTCCTGCCCTGGAGCAACTCACGCGACAGCTGGGACTTCTACAACCTCGCCTACGGCCTGGACGCCAACACCGCGATGTACCGGGCCACCGGGAAGCGGGCGTACCTGGACCGGGCCCTGCTCTACGTCAACAACCTGGTGGCCTCCGCCCGCGTCTCCTCGGCGCTTCCCCAAAGCCAGTTCAAGGACGGATACCTGGGCTGGTCCTCGACCCTGACGTCCCCCGCCGGGCAGGAGGTGCCGCTCTATGAGAGCTATTGCTGGCGCTACGTGACGCGCATGCTGCGCATCATCCGCGAGACTCCGGACCTCTACGGCTCCAGCAACTACCGCAGGCAGTACGACCGGCTGCTGGCGTTCACGGAGCGGAACATCTTCGACAAGTGGTTCCTGCGCGGGGCGAACGACTTCGTCTACCGCAACCGCACGCACATGGCCGCGCACTGGGCCTTCATCGCCATGGACCTGTCGCGGATGACCACCGACCCGGAGCGGAAGGCCCGCTACCTGGAGGTCTTCAGCAACATCAACCACGGCATGCCGAACTTCCCGTCCTCGCTGCGCGACAAGATCGCGCCCAACCCCGACCACCCGGCGGCCTGGTTCTGGAACGACAAGTGGGACACCAACGCCCAGCCCGGCCAGGACGTGGCGCACGCGAACAACGTGCTGGCCTTCATCGTCGAGGCCCACGACGCGGGCATGGAGTGGACGGACGCGGACATCCGCAGGTTCGTCGCGACGCTCAACACCGTCATCTGGCCCTCGCCCAAGGTGTATGCGGAGTTCGTGGACGGCACCGGGCCGGGGGATGGCTGGTTCAACGACGGGCTGATGAAGCTGGGCCGTTACGACGTCAACCTCCAGCGCCGGCTGGAGCAGCACCGCGTGGGCCAGAACAGTCAGTTCTTCGCCAACGGCGCGCTCAACGTGCGGATGCTGTCCGAACAGGCTTTGCAGTAGGTGGGGGAGGGGGGCCCCGTCCTCGGACAGAGGACGGGGCGCGGTTTCGGCACCGTCAGCGGACCGTGGGGGCCGCCGGGAACATGCGGACCAGCAGGGCCGCCAGCGCGGAAGCCGTCGCCAGCAGCGTCACGCCCACCCAGCCCCAGTGGGCCAGCACCAGGCTGCCGCTCGCCGCGCCCACGGACATGCCGATGAACACGCCGGCGAACAGCAGGGCGTTGAGGCGGCTGCGTGCGGCGGGCTCGATGCCGAAGACGAGCGTCTGGTGCGCCACGAGCGTCACCTGCGCACCCAGGTCGAAGCCAATCGCGCTGGCGCCAATCAGCCACAGCCGGTGATGGGGCTCGAGCCACGGCGCCGCGAACATCGTGGCGAAGGAGAGGACGGTCAGTCCGGCGCCCAGGCGCGTGACGACCTCCGGCCCGTAGCGATCCGCGATGCGGCCCGCCACCGGAGCGCCCAACGCCCCCGCCGCGCCCGCTAGACCGAAGGCACCCGCGGCCGCGCTCCCCAGGTGGAACGGGGCGCCATGCAGCATCACGGCGAGGGTGGACCAGAACGCGCTGAAGCCAATGGAGATGAGTCCCTGGGCCAGCGCCGCCCGGCGCAGGGCGCCATGCTTGTGCCACAGGCCGGCCAGGGAGCCGAGCAGGGCGCCGTAGGAGAGCGTGTTGGTCGGATGGAAGCGGGGCAGGCCGCGCCAGGCCGCCACGCCGACGAAGGCCACGCTGGCGGCGGCGACCATGAACATAGCGCGCCAGCCGAAGCGCTCGGCCACCACGCCGCTGATGACGCGGGACAGGAGGATGCCGAGCAGCAGGCCCGTCATCACCGTGCCCACCACCTTGCCGCGCTCATGCTCGGAGGCGAGGGTCGCGGCGGCCGGCACGATGTCCTGCGCCACGGTCGCCGTCAGGCCCACGGTGAAGCTGACCACCAGCAGCAGCTGGATGTCCGGAGCCAGTCCGCCCAGCAGCAGGGCCACGCTCAGCAGCGCGGCCTTGATGAGGATGATGCGGCGCCGGTCGAAGCGGTCACCCAGCGGCGTCAGCAGCAGGATGCCCAGCGCGTAGCCCAGCTGCGTGAGCATGGGCACCAGACCCACCGCGGTGTCGGAGGCGCCGAGCGTGGCCCCCATCACCCCCAGCATTGGCTGGCTGTAATAGATCGCCGCCACCGACAGGCCGGCGCTCGCGGCCAGCAGCAGGCGCAGACCGTGCGACAGGGAGTTGCTGGCGGCGGGAGCCGGTGAGGGGAGGGAGCCGTTTCCGGCGGTTCCATGTACGGCGCGAATGAAGGACATGAGGGTCACCTCGGGTGATGCGCGATGAGGTGACAGTGCGCCAGAGCGGGAGGGGACGGTAGACGCCTGCTCCGTACAGCGGTTATACGCGTTGCGTATCACCATGCCCAACCTCTCGAAGCCTGCCCGTCGGCGCGGGTCGCCGCCGAAGATTCCCACGTCCGCCAGCGCCGACCGGCTGGAGCTGATGCAGACGTTCATCCGCATCGTGGACGCCGGGAGCCTGTCCTCCGCCGCCGCGCAGCTGGGCACCACGCAGCCGACGGTGAGCCGCCGGCTCCAGGCGCTGGAGCGTTCACTGGGGCTGCGGCTGCTCCAGCGCTCCACCCACGCGATGAAGCTCACCGAGGATGGGACGCGCTGCTACGAACGGGCGAAGGAGCTGCTGGCCAGCTGGGACATGTTCGAGTCCGACCTGCGCGGCGCGAGCGACGAACCCGAGGGCACCCTGCGCGTCGTGGTGCCTCACGCCTTCGGTCAGGAACTGCTGGTGGACCCGCTGACGGAATACCTGGGCCGCTACCCGCGGGTCTCCGTCGAATGGCTGCTGCATGACCGGGCCGTGGAATTCATCGCGGACGGCATCGATTGCGCGCTCCACGTCGGCGAGGTGAAGGACCCCAGCGTGGTGGCGATCCGCGTGGCGGAGGTGCCTCGCATCGTCGTGGCCGCGCCCTCGGTGCTGACAGGGGGACGCGTACCGGTGCATCCCGACGAGCTCGCGAGGCTGCCCTGGCTGTCCCTGCGCACGTTCTATCGCAACGAAATCTCACTCACCCATGTGGCCACCGGTGAGGTCCAGCCCATCGTCTTCCAGCCACGCGTGAGCACGGACAGCCTCTACGCCATGCGCAGCGCCGCGGTGAAAGGCCTGGGCGTCTGCGTGGGCTCGTCCTGGGTGCTCCGGGAGGACCTCCAGCGCGGCCGGCTCGTGCACCTGGTGCCGCGATGGCAGGCGGCGCCCCTGCCCATGTACCTGCTCTATCCCGCCGCGCGCTTCCATCCGGCGAGGCTGCGCAGGTTCGTGGAGTGGATGCGGGAGAGGATTCCGGCGGCCCTGGCGGTGGCCACTCGCGCGGGATGATGCGGCGTCTATCTGGCGGTGGGCACGAGGCCGTAGAGGGTGGTGACCTCCTGGGAGCGCGCGGCGTGCAGGGGGTCCGCCTTGTCCTTCGCCTTGGAGTGCCGTGCCGGGGTGGACTTCCGCCATGCCACCGTCAGGCCGCAGCGCTCGAACTGCTCCTCGATCCACCCGGCCGGCCGCAGGCCCAGCAGCACCGCCAGGTCCGAGAGGATCAGCAATCCCTCTCCCCCTGGGTTCAGCGCGGAGGGGAGCCCTTCGAGGAAGCGGCGCAGGAACTGGCTGTCCTCGTCGAACACCGCGCGGTCCACCCGGTTCTTGGGAGGCTCGGGAATCCACGGCGGGTTGCAGACGACAAGGTCCGCCTTTCCTTCCGGGAACAGGTCCGCCTCCGTCACCTGGAAGCGCTGCGAGAGGCCAAGCCGCTCCGCGTTCTCCCGTGCGCACGCCACCGCGCGGGAGTCGCAGTCCGTGGCCTGCGCGAACGCCGCTCCGCGCTGCAGCAGCAGGAAGGACAGCACGCCGGTGCCGGTGCCCACGTCGAACACGCGCTTGCCCTTCACGTCCGACACGGCCGCCAGCAGCTCCACGTAGTCCGTGCGTGTGGGCAGGTAGACGCCGTAATGCGGATGGAGCAACCCCTTCAGCCCCGGGACCTCCAGGCCCTTGCGCCGCCACTCCGCGGCCCCGAGCATGCCGAGCAGCTGCTTGAGCGGGACGACGGTGAAGTCCTCCGTGGGCTCGCCCCAGACCTGCCGGCACGCCTCCGCGACGTCCGGCGCGCGCGCGAGGTCCAGGCGGTAGCCTCGGTCCAGCGCGACGACGATGCGCGACAGCGTCGCATGCTCCAGCTGCCGCGCGCGGCGTTCGGCCCGGAATGCCTCCAGCGGTGAGCGGGCCTGCCAGGGCCGTTCGAGCCGCCGGCCCAACGCGCCCAGCAGCTGCTTCGCGTTGTGGAAGTCGCCGGAGTAGCGCAGGAACTCGCCCCGGCGGACGCGCTTGAGCGCTGTGTCGGCGCTGAGGCCGTCGTCCACGGGCGACAGGCGAGTGGGCGCGGGTTCGTCACTCTCCGAATGCCAGGTGAACGCGGCTTCGGGCGGAAACTCGAAAGGCGAGGCGGTGGGGCGGCGGGGGCGATCCATGCCCCTGGGGTAGCACGGTCAGGACTCACGGCACAGCCGGTCCACGAACTTCAGCATCGTCGGCAGGCGCGAACTCCCGTGCATCCGCCGGATGTGCTCCGCGGCGGTCGCGGTCTCCATTCCAATGGCCGTGACGAGCAGGGGCCGCAGGCTCCCTCCCCGCACGATGGGCAGCGCGGGCCCGGTGGTGACATAGGGCGTCTTGGCCACGCCGATGACGGGCACCGTGCGACAGAGCGCCTCGTACAGGCGCGCTCCCAGTCCGGGTACGTTCTCCCCCAGCCACACGTAGCCGTCCACGACGATGGCCTCCAGCGGCTCCTGCACGTCGGCGAGCACCCGCAGCAGGTGCGGCAGCTCGCGGCGGTAGAACTGACCGGGCTCGTAGGGGGCCGCGATGGGGCCCCGGTCCACCAGGTGCCCGGCCTCCTTCGCGTCCGTCCACCCGCGGAAGAGGACGCACGCGGCCACGGTGACGTCGGGGCGGTAGTCCACGTCCACGCAGGCGAGCATCCGGTTCTCCTTGGGCACCCCCAAGCTACAGCTGATCCACCGGACACTGGAGTCCTCAAATCAAGGTTGGGTATTTCTTGATTTGGAGCTTTTGCTGTTAGTGCAAATTCCTTGCCGGAGGGGTCCAGATGATGAGGCGTGCGGTGGTGTTTCAGGCGGTGTGTCTGTTGGGAGGCGCGGGGACGGCCGGGGCGGTGACGCCCACGAACGTGACGAAGGTGGCGCGGGTGACGGGCGCCACGCCAGCGGGTGAGACGTTGCCCAACCCGAACCAGACGCACACGAACTACGAGGTGTATGGCACGGACCTGGGCATCGTCTGGGACAAGGGCGGCGGTGAGGTGTTCGTCCTGTTCGGGGACACCTTCGGCGCGGGCTGGTGCGGCAACGGCGGGTGTGGCGGCGGCTGGCGCAGCAACGTGCTGGCGCGCTCGGCGGACACCACGCTGTCCAACGGCCTGTCCTTCACCACGATGATCCAGGACCGCACCCGCCACGCGAAGGAGGTGCTGGCGTCCCGGAAGGTGGACAACGACGAGATGACCGTCATCCCCACCGCGGGCGTCAGCGTGGGGACGCGCCACTTCATCCACTACATGTCCGTGAAGCACTGGGGTGACCCGGGGCAGTGGACCACCAGTTACTCGGGCATCGCGTACTCGGATGACAACGGACAGAACTGGGTGAAGCACCCGTCGGCGCGCTGGGTGAACAACGCGTCCTTCACGAACCCCTTCCAGATGGGCGCCTTCGTGAAGAACGGCGGCTTCGTCTACCTGTACGCCACGCCCAACGGACGCTTTGGCAACGTGCACCTGGCTCGCGTGCCGGAGGGCGCGCTGCTGGACATCAACGCGTATCGGTATTGGGACGGGAACGGCTGGTCCGCGTCCCAGGCGGCGGCGCGCCCGGTGGTCATCGGCATCGCGGGGGAGTTGTCCGTCGCCTACAACGCCGCGCTGGGCCGCTTCCTGATGACGTATCTCAACGAGCACCGGCAGGCCGTGGTGATGCGCGACGCGGGCACACCCACCGGGCCGTGGAGCGGGGAGAAGCTGCTGGCCACCGGCGCCGCCTTCCCCGGTGTCTACAACGGCTTCATCCACCCGTGGGGCAACAGCGCCAGCGAGCTGTACTTCATCACCTCGCAGTGGACGCCCTACAACACGTTCCTGCTGCGCGCGACGCTCACGGCCGACGCGGAAGGCAACAACCTGCTGTCCGAGCCGGGCTTCGAGACGCAGGCCGCGACGCCGACGATGGCGCCCTGGTACCTGGCTGGCGCGGGTGGCATCGACCGGGCGATGGGCAACGCGCGCTCCGGCCAGGACAACGGCTACGTGCGCGCGTCCAGCGGCTGGAACGCGCTCAAGCAGAGCGTCGTGGTGCAGCCGTACACGGACTACACCCTCAAGGGCTGGCTGCGCTCCTCGTCCAACACCACCCGGGGCTACTTCGGTGCTCGCGCCGCGGGCAATGGCCCCGTCCTGGGGGAGACGCAGTACGGCTCGCTGCCGTCGTGGGCGGAGCGCACCGTCACGTTCAACTCCGGCGCGAACACCGTCGTGGAGGTGTACAGCGGCGTGTGGGCGGACGCGGGCGACACCTGGGCGCAGCTGGACGACGTGAGCCTTACGCGGGGCGCGAACCTGGTGGCTCAGGGTGGCTTCGAACAGCAGTTGTCCACCACCGCGACCTCGCCCTGGTACGTGCAGGGCAATGGCGGCGTCGACCGGGGATTGGGCTTCGCGCGCACCGGCGCCAACAACGGCTTCGTGCGCAACAACACCGGCTGGAACGCCCTCAAGCAGGAGGTCGCGGTGACGCCCAACACCGTCTACACGCTGACCGGTTGGGTGAAGACGTCCTCCAACCAGAATGACGGCTACTTCGGCGCGCGCATGCTCAACGGCGGTCCCGTCCTCAACGAGGTGCACCTGACGCAGCCGTTGGGCGGCTACACGCTCCAGTCCGTCACCTTCAACTCCGGCGCCAACCACAGCGTGGAGGTGTACGCCGGAACCTGGGCGAACGCGGGCGACACCTGGCTGCAGGTGGACGACGTGGCCGTGGTCCGCGACTGAAGCCTCGGGATGCAGGGCACCTCCGTGCCCTGCATCAGCTGGCGCGCTTCCGGACGCTCAACCCTCGGCGGTCTGGGGCTGCTCGCCGTCCAGGCGCTCGTCGCGACACACCTGGGGGGCTTCTTCGGTGGACATCACCGAGGTCGTGGGCTCGGAGTTCACGCCGACCGTTTCGACGCAGCGGTAGTTCGCCGCACCGCAGTTCGTGTCCTCGCCGTTGACGCTGCAGGCGGTCTCGCAGAGCGGGAACCTCTGCGCGCAGACGATGCTGCACGGGGTCTCCGCGGCGAGGGCCGTCGCGGAGGTGAGCAGGAGGAGGGCAGCGGCGAACGGGGCGGGGATGCGCATGCGGAGCTCCGGGGGAGAAGGGGGAGTGTGGATGCTCGCCCCGGACATGCCGCGTGGGGAATCGTGGCAATCCGCTACTCGGCGGAAGCGCGGACGAAGAGCGCCTTGCCCGTTCGAATCGTGCACTTCACGTCCGCGAACCGCCGGACATCCGTGGAGGGATCTCCGTTGAGCACCACGAGGTCGGCGTCGAAGCCCGGCTTGACGCGGCCCCTGCGCTCGGTGGCGCTCCAGCGCGCAGCGGGGGCGGAGGTCAACGATGCGAGGATCTGCATCGGGGTCAGCCCCGCGTGGGCCATGAGGACGTACTCCTGCGTCGGATCCAGGTCCGTCATGTAACCGACGTCGGTGCCGAACAGGACCTGGCCACCCGCGCTGGAGAACGCCGCGAGCTGCCGTTCGGCACCCCCCACGAGGCGGTCGCGCACGTCCGTGGGCACGTCCGCCTTGGCGAGCTCGTACCCCCAGAGCTGCAATGTCGGCACCAGGGAGACGTGGCGCGCGACCATCTGGCCGACGAGTTCCTCGCTCCACCCGGTCTTCGGTGAATCGATGGTCGTATGCACGACGACGTCGACGCCAGCCTGCACGGCCGCGCTCACGCCTTCGGGGTCGGTGGGATGCACCATGACCAGACCCCCTCGCTGGTGGGTTTCATCCGCCGCGGCGCGAGCGACGTCCTCCGCCATGCGCCGGATCTCCCCCCCTCCCTGGGGCGTGGCGACGAACAGCTTGGTCCCCTTCGCGCCGCCCTCGGCATTCGTGCGGACGACGGCGCGGGCCTCCTCCGCCGACGCGGGTTGCGGAAGCTGCGCCAGCAGCTCGGGCGGCAGGTCCCGCAGGTAGAAGGGAATGCCGTTCCGCGGATACAGCGGGGACCCAACGGTGAGGATCGCCGGCCCCTGCAGCTCGCCTCGCTCGATGCGCTGGCGAAGGGCCTCGGTGTTCGTGGGGTCGGAGCCGGTGTCGACGACCGTCGTGAAGCCAAAGCGCGTGGTCATCCCGCTGAGCGGTGGCTGAAGCTCGTCGCGCGGACGGCTGACGGCTCCGGCGAACGCGGCATCCGTGAAGTGGACGTGGCTGTTCTGGAACCCCGCGGTGATCACCCCACCGCTGCATGCATCCTCGAGCCGCACTCCGGGAGGCGGAGCAACCGGCGCGGAACCCATGGCTTCGATTTTCCCGCCGCTCACGACCACCCAGGCGTTGTCCAACGGGGGCGCGTCCGGAGCGACATAGAGCCGCGTGCCCGTGAGGAGATAGCGATCCGTGGGAGCCGGACGCTGGCTGGACGCGCAGCCCGCGGTGGCCAGGGAGAGAATCAGAGTGACCCGTTTCATGTTGTTCACCTCGCTGATCCGAACCGTGCTCCCAAGCGCGGAGCCCGTCAAACGGTCGATGGACTGGACCCGCGCCTGATATGACTTCAGCCATGTCCTTGAAGCACGCCGCGCCCCTCGTCGCGCTCCTGCTGTCCGTGCCTGGCGACGCACCCCGGGCGGCGGCTCCGGTGCCCTCCAGCTGCGCCCAGGCACCCCTGTTCCAGCGCTACGCGCGCAACGGCATGGTGGAGTCCCTGCCTGGAAACAAGGTGCGCCTGACGGCGGTGGCGGACGTCCACAGCGCGGACTGCGGCACCCCCGACTGCTACTTCACGAAGGTGCGGGCGGTGTTCCACTTCGCGGAAGGCAAGGGCTGCCGCGTGCGCGAGGTGGAGGTCTCCACGGAGGATGGCGGCTGCATCCCGGAGGGTGACCGCGCTCCGTCGAAGCGGGAGGCCTTCTTCCCGAAGGGACCCGCGGACGTGGCCGACCCGGCGTTGGCGCAACTCACCCTGCGCACGCGCAAGGCGGACCGCGCGCTCGTCCTCCTCCCGAAGAACCTCTTCTACTTCGAGGATGTGAAGGCGGGCGCTCCGCTCCACACGACGCTGCCCACCGGCGAGGAGGGCGAGGCCGCCTGCTGCTGGGGTGCCTCCATCGCGGAGTCGCACTTCCGCGCCGAGTGATGCTTTCAGTATATTCCAGTTTGTCTGAATAGAATTGACTTGCTGGTTTGCGTGCTCGCAATGTCTCCCCGTCGCCAATGATGGCGACGGGGGAGCACACCATGCCGAAGTCGAAGCAACTCGCGTCCTGCCTTGCCCTCGCGCTGGCCACGGTCTCGCCAGTGGCCCTTGCCGACTCCGCGATCTACGGCGGCGGCCCGTTCTATTCCGGCGGCACCGCGGTGATGAACGACCTGCGCGGCTCGGGCTTCACCACCGTGATCCTCTGGAGCTTCCACATCGAGGACAACGGCGACCTCGTCTACAACGACATCCCGGTCGTCCGGAACGGCGCCTATATCGGCGACCCGGCCTGGCCCACGCGGCTGGCCACGCTCAAGACGGCGCCGACCTCGGTCAATCGCATCGAGGTGTCCATTGGCGCCTGGAGCGTCCCCGACTTCGAGCGCATGGCCCGGCTGGTCAACGGCACCGCCGCCGGCTGCGGCAGCACGCTCGTCTGCGGCACCGGCACCAACAGCATCCTGTACCGCAACTTCCAGGCGCTGAAGGCCGCCACCGGCGCCAACGCGGTCAACTTCGACGACGAGAGCGCCTACGACCTCGCTCCCACCACGCAGTTCGGGCAGATGCTCATTGGCCAGGGCTTCAAGATCACCTTCGCGCCCTACACCCAGCAGACCTTCTGGCGGAACCTCAAGGACAACCTCGGCGCCGCGGTCGACGGCATCTACCTGCAGGTCTACGACGGCGGCGCTGGCAACAACCCCGCGAGCTGGAACACCGCGATGGGCATGACCGTCGACCCGGGCCTGTGGTCTCGCCACGGCACCAACTGCGCCAGCGGCGACAGTCCGGCCTCGGTGCAGAGCCGGATGAGCACCTGGAAGAGCAGCGCCGGCATCAACGGCGGCTTCATGTGGCTGTATGACGACATCCAGAAGTGCGTGGCGCAGGGCACGAGCGCGCAGTACGCGGCGGCCATCAACTCGGCGGTCAGCGGCAACACCCCTCCCGTGGCCAACTTCGGCGTCACCGTGAGCGGACTCACCGCGACCTTCAGTGACGCCTCCAGCGACAGCGACGGCACCATCACCTCACGCAACTGGAGCTTTGGCGACGGCAGCGGCTCGACCGCGACGAATCCCAGCCGTGTCTATGCCAGCGCTGGCAATTACAACGTCAGCCTGACCGTGACGGACAACGGCGGCGCCAGCAATACCAAGACCCAGGCCGTCTCGGTCGGCTCGGGCTACGCCAACCTGGCGCTCAACAAACCGGCGACCGGCTCCACCGCCTGTAACAGCAGCGAAACGCCCGCCAAGGCGGTCAACGGGAGCGTCTCCGGTGGCACCACCGACAAGTTCTGCTCGTTGGTGTCGGGCGCCTGGATGCAGGTGGATCTCGGCTCGGCGCAGACGGTCAGCAGCTTCACGGTCCAGCATGCCGGCGCGGGCGGCGAAGCGAGCACCTGGAACACCCGGGCCTTCACCCTCCAGACCTCCACCAACGGCACCAGCTGGAGCACTCCGGTGACGGTGACCAACAACACCGCCAACACCTCCACCCACGCCATCAGCGCCACGTCCGCGCGCTACGTCCGGCTCAACATCACCACCCCCAGCCAGAACGGCGATCCGGCGACGCGCATCTACGAACTCGAGGTTCGCTGACCGACCCTTCCCATGCCCGGGACGGGACGGAATCTCGACAACTTGTAAAAGCTGATAAATAGGACTTCCGAGTCTTCGCAAACTCGGAGGTCCATCGATGAAGAACCCCTCGTTGTTTTCCGCCGTCGTCCTCGCCGCGCTCGCGGCGGGTTGTGGTGAAGAGCGTTCCGACGCCCCCCTCGTGGACGAGGCCCCGGTGGGCACGTCCAGCGGGGCGCTCGCGTGCACCACGCGCATCACCTACGGGGACCGGTGGATCCACCCCGGGCACCCGGAGCAGCACGACACCGCGAGCGGTCTGGTGACCTGGGACGGCAGCTGCGTCAACGAGGGCAGCAACTCCTACGCCGTGTTGTCGAACGGCTGGAAGCCGTACTTCACCGGGCCCAACGCCTGTGTGCTGGCGCTCGACACGGACTGTTCCGGCGCCACGACCTGCGCGACGCGCGTCACCTACGGTCCGGCGTGGTTGCACCCCGCGGGACACCCGGCCCAGTACGACGACGTGGGCGGCCGCGTGACGTGGGACCGGGGCTGCACCAATGCCTCTCCCAACTCGTACACGATGCTGTCGAACGACTGGTCGCCGTACTTCAGCGGTACCAACGCGTGCGGCATCTCGCTGCGCTACACGGGCTGTGGAGGGCTCTACCAGAACCCCGTGGTGCCCGTGGACTGCGCGGACCCGGGCGTCATCCATGACGGCACGCAGTACGTCGCGGCCTGCACGTCCGGGGGCGCGGCCAATGCGTTCCCGCTGCGTACGTCCAAGGACCTGGTCACCTGGACGGCCGCGGGCAACATCTTCCCCTCCGCGCGCCGGCCGACGTGGGCCACGGGAGACTACTGGGCGCCGGAGCTCCACAAGGTGGGCACGCGGTACATCGCGTACTTCACCGCGCGCCACCAGGACGGGAAGCTGTCCATCGGCGCCGCGACGGCCACCAGCGCGCTGGGGCCCTTCACGGACCTGGGCCATCCCCTGGTGCATGACGCGGGCATGGGGATGATTGACGCCACGTTCTTCTACGACACCGCGGGCGTGCCGTACCTGGTGTGGAAGGCGGATGGGAACGCGGTGGGGCAGCCCACGCCCATCTATGGCCAGACGCTGTCGGCGGATGGGCTGTCGCTCACCGGCACGCGCCGCACGCTGATGAGCAACACGCTTGGCTGGGAGGGCGGCGTCGTCGAGGCGCCGTGGGTCGTCGCGCGGGGCGGTTACTACTACCTCTTCTACAGCGGCAACTCGTACGCCAACAGCACCTACGCCGTGGGCGTGGCCCGGGCCACGAGTCCGCTGGGGCCCTACACGAAGCTGGGCAATCCCATTCTCAAGACGGGCGGCGGTTGGGTGGGGCCCGGCCACAACTCGGTGGTCACCGGACCCGGTGGGGACACGGTCATGGTCTACCACGCGTGGAACAGCGCCCACACGGCCCGGGTGATGCTCGTGGATGCCATCACGTGGCCCAACGGCTGGCCCGCGGTTCCGGAAGCTCCGTCCTCCGGTTCGCGGCCCATGCCGTAGCGAATCCTTCCAGGTGGGGGATCGGCGGCTTCCGGCCCCTACCTGACGGCGCGACCTATCACCCAGCGTCCGTGATGCGCGCCAGCAGTTCGCTCAACAGCGCGCTTTCGCCTGGGGTCAGGACGGTGAGCCGGTCCAGGGAGGCTCGCAGCGTGGTGGCCGCTGAACGGACCTCCGTATTCGCCGGAGGCGCCGTCTCGCTGGAGATGGCGGCCATGACCGTCTCTCTCGCGGCCTCGGACAGGCCGAGGTCGCGTTGCCCTTCGGGCTGGCGCAGGAGCGTGAGCACGGCGCCGTTGCACATGGACGACACGAGGCCGAGCGCCCGCTCTTCACTGACCCGCAGGCGGCCCGCGAGCGCGATGTTCCGGATGCGGCGCCGCAGGACGTCGTTGCCGGTGCTGACCACGGAGGATTGCGGTGCTGGCTCCAGGTCGCTGCACATGAGCGCGAACAGCCCTGGATGGCTGAGTCCGAACGCGACGTGCATGTCCCAGCCCATCCGCAGGTCCTGAAGCGGATCCGGGTGCGGCTTGCGCGCGGCCTTCTTCGCCACGTAGCTCGTCAGCTCGTGCTCGACGACGGCCGACAGGAGGCCGTGCTTGTCGCCGAAGAGCCGGTAGAGCGTGGGTGCCTGCACGCCCGCCGCGGCGGCGACGGCACGTGTGGTCGCTGCGTCGGGTCCTCCAGACGCGATGAGCTCCGCGGCGGCCGCCAGGATGCGCGCACGCGTGTCGGGGCCCTCGGCGTCTTCGGTGGTGACCTTCTCCCGGTCCTTCATGCGCCTCACTTAACACGCGGCTTCCGTGGCGATGGTAACGAACACTTGATAACGTCGATAGCGGCCGCTACGTTATCGAAGGTATCTAGAATTCGTTTCCGTCGATACGGAAGAGGGACGCCCGATGATCGTCGTGACCGGAGCAACGGGGCAGCTTGGCCGCCTCATCGTGGAAAAGCTCATCGCCCGCGTCCCGGTGGACCGGGTCGCCGTCAGCGTCCGGGACGTCCAGAAGGCCCGGGACCTGGCGGCACGCGGCGTCCGGGTGCGGAGCGGGGACTTCGCGGAGCCGAAGAGCCTCGCGCATGCCTTCGAGGGCGCGACCCAGGTGCTGATGGTCTCGTCGAACGCGGCCGCGCATGGGGGCGATCCCCTGGCCCAGCATCGCTCCGCCATCGACGCCGCGCGGTCCGCCGGCGCGCGGCGCATCGTCTACACGAGCCACATGGGAGCGAGCCGTACATCGGCGTTTCCACCGATGCTCGACCACGCGGCGACGGAGCAGATGCTTGCGGAGTCCGGTGTGGCGTGGACCTCGCTTCGGAATGGCTTCTACGCCTCGAGCGCGGCGTTCCTGCTGGAGCGGGCCCTGTCATCGGGTGTGTTCGAGGCCCCCGCGGACGGAAAGGTCTCCTGGACCACGCACGCGGACCTCGCGGAGGCGGCGGCGGTCATCCTCACGAACGAGGGGCGGTTCGATGGGCCGACGCCGCCGCTCACCGCGTCGCAGGCGCTCGACTTCGGGGAGCTGTGCGACATCGCGTCCGGCATCCTCGGACGTCCCATCCGTCGAAGCACCGTGTCGGAGGACGAGATGCGCGCGAAGCTCGTGGCGAGCGGCATGCCCGCGCCCGTGGTCGGCATCTCGCTCGGCCTCTACCGCGCGAGCCGCGACGGCGAGTTCGCGGCGGTCGACCCCACGCTGCGGCAGCTGCTCGGGCGTGAGCCGGTGAGCATGCGCGAGCTGCTCGCCGGCAAGCTGCGCTGAGGCTCAGGGCGCGGGGATGAACCGGAGCTCTCCGGGCCGCATGGGCCCCAGGTACTTCAGCCACTTCTCGTACTCGCTGTCGTACGACGCCCGGCGCACGTAGACGTCTCCGAAGTTCCCCGAGGTGGGCGTGGCGCGCAGCCACAGGTCCAGCGCGCCCGTGTCGTCCATCCGCGCCACGCCGACGTCTCCCGGCGACGGCGTTCCCGGCAACGGGGGCAGCGGCTCCACGCCGTCGTCAGGCTTCGTCTGGAGGCTCTGGATGCGGTCTCGAATCGCGTCCAGCACCCAGGGGTCCATGCCCGGCAGGGCGCGCAGGCGGGGCTCCTGGGCCTCCAGCCGCGCGCTCAGCGTGGGGAGCACCTGGGTGCGGAGGGTCTCCACGGCCCGGGCATCCCAGCCCAGGTAGCGGGTGCTGCTCTGGAGCGCCAGCTGCAACCCGCCCAGGTCCTCCAGGGTCGGCAGGTCCTGTCTCCGGGCCAGCCACGTTTCATAGAACGTGCGGAGGAACCACTCCTGGTCATACCGGATGACCGGCACCGTCCTGCCCCATTCCCAGTCCGGCGCGAGCCCCGTCTGCCCCAGGTGCCAGGTATTGAAGCCGCCCCGCGAGTCGGCGAACTTCGCGAGCTCCGTCCAGCGGGCCTCGGCGTCGGGGCGGGACTCGATGAACTCGCGGCACCGGCGCATGTCCTCGGCCGAAGCGCGCGGATCCGCGGCCACCAGGTCGCACGCCTTGTCCGACGCGCCTCCTTCGACCGCCGCGCGCAGTGCGAGCCGCGCCTCCAGCTCCTGCCGTGCGCGGTGACGCGACGTCGACCACTCGCCCCCCATGATGGCCAGGGCGGCGGTGACGGCGCACGCGACCAGCGCCACCATGGGCAGGCCCATCCCCAGCGGGAGCGAGTCGAACGGGCGGTCCGACAGGAAGCGCCGCCAGCCGACCCAGAGGGTGAGGAGCAGGGGGAGCACCGCGAGCACGAAGGCCAGCCCGTTCAACGCCTGATGCAGCGGCGTGGCGGAGTGCCGGTACGACTCGCTGCTGAAGGCGAGGGTGAAGAAGGTGCCGACCAGCAGCGCCACGCCCAGCCCCAGCTCCACCAGCAGACACACTCCCGCTGCGACCGCGCTCATCCTCGATGCCCCCATCCGTCGCGGTCAGGGCCCCATGCTCCCGGCCGCATGTTTCAGCGTAGTCGAATCCGCGCTCGAACTCGGGTCACCCGCGACGAAATAACGTGTGAGGGCGGTGAGACACCGGCCCGTTTCCCTACCGGGAGAGGACCCATGAGCTGCATTCACTGGCGCTGGCGTGTTGCCACCACACAGCGGGATCTCGATGACGTGGCTCGCATCCGCTGGGCCGTCTTTGGCGGAGAGATGGGATTGCTGCACGCGCAGTGGTCGGTGTCGCGGCGGGAGATGACCTGCATCGACACGCTCGACACCACGGTGCACCTGCTCGTCCATGCCGGCTCGGAGGCCGTGGCGACCATGCGGGTGGCGCTGCCCAACGCGGAGGTGGCGGCGAACCTGGGCGGGACGGTGGGGCTGGAGATGGCGCAGCGGGTGGACCTCTCCAGGGTCATCCAGCCGGGCATGTCGTTCGCGGAGCCCTCGCGCTTCTGCGTGCTGCCGAAGTGGCGCCGCACGGAGGCCGTCACGTGGCTGCAGACGGCCATGTACACGGAGAGCCGGCGGCGCGGGGTGACGCACTGGATTGCGTCCGCGAACCTGGAGACGGACTCGCCCGAGGACGCGCTCCTGTCGTGGCAGGTGGCGGCCAGCCGCGGATGGCTCAGCCCTCGCTGGCGGGTGGACGTGCCCGACCCGTGGCAGGCGCCGGTGCATCCCCGCAACCGCTTCTATACGCCCGAGGAGCGGGCCAGGGCGGAGCAGGGGCAGCTGGACGGACTGCGGCTGCCCCGGTCGCCCTCGCTCTTCGCCAGCACGATGGGGGCTCGCTTCATCTCGGAGCCGCTCTACGACGCGTACTTCCAGTGGTTCACGCTGCCGCTCGTCATGGCGCTGGATGAAATCCCCGCGGACAGCCTGGCGCGCTTCCACTCGCTGGAGTTCGGTGTGAGCCCCGCCGCCTAGGCCGGGGCCGTTCCTTTCTTCCCTTCACCTTCCACACGCAACAACCGGGAGCCCGAAAGGCCCCGGACAGGAGACGTACGTGCAAACCCAGACGGAGCAGCAGACGGCAACGAATTGGCTGGCGGCGCTGGACGAAGAGGCGCGGGGGCTGGTGGCGGCGGTGGATGCGCACCCGGACGCCCGCGGCCTCCTCGACGGCACCCTCGACGTGGAGGGCTACATCCACTACCTCGTCCAGACGTATCACTACGCCCGCTGGAGCACCCCCATCCTCGCCGAGGCGGGCCACCGGCTGAACCGGCTGGGCCGGCACCCGGAGCTGGCGAAGCTGTTGATCCAGAAGGGGGAGGAGGAGCGGGGACACGACATCTGGTTGCTGACGGACCTGAAGAACCTGGGCGTCCCGGAGGCGCAGGTGGAGGCGGCGGCGCACAACCCCGCGGTGGATGCCTACACGGGGTGGAACTTCTTCACGTCGCTCTCGGGCGTGCCGACGGCGGTGCTGGGGACCGCGTACGCGCTGGAGTACCTGTCGCAGACGCGGGCGGGCGTGTGGGCGGAGCGGCTGCTGGAGGTGTCCACCATCCCCAACATCCGCAAGTCCGTCACGTTCCTGCGCAGCCACGGCGCGCTGGACGGGGGCCACGTGGCGGAGATGCAGAAGATCCTGACGCCGCTGACGGACCCGGAGGACCAGGAGGCCATCCTCTTCTCCGCCCGGGTCGCCCGGAGCGTCTACCCGCGCATCTTCCGCGAGGCCGCCACCGCCGGCCACCCCCACACGAGGTAGAGACAAACACACGCAAGCTGGGAGAGCCTCCCGTTCGAGCCCTGGCCCTACGGGAGGCGTCTTTCCTTGCGTTCGAATTTCTCAGACAGGCTTGTTGAGGCGCGCGGCCTGGTAGATGAGGTCCGCGCGACTGTCGATGCCCAGCCTGTCGAAGATGTTCCGCACGTGGGTCTTCACGGTCAGATGGGTTCGGCCAATCTCACTGGCGATCTGCTCGTTGGTCCAGTTGCGGAGCAGGAACGTCGCGATGGTGACCTGCTGGGGCGTGAGCTTGCTCTTCATCTCCGCGGGAAGCGGGATGGAGTGGGGCGTCTCGTTCAGCAGGAGGGCCCATCGCCGGGGGCCGTCAGCGGTGGGCAGCTCAACGAACCGGCACGTGCGGTTGCCATCGTCATGGTTGAGGACCCATTGGCTCTTGCCGAGCCGCGCGTCCGCGTCCATGCGAATCAAGGCGTCCAACCGCTCCTTGAGGACGAGCGGGAGCCCGGAGGAGTGGAGGTCCGAGCGGGCGAACCACCGATCCAGGAGGGCGACGGCGGAGTCGGAGCGGAGCGCCTCCTCGAAGGAAGACTCCACGATCAGGAAGGCGGAGTCGGTGCGGCGGTAGAGCTCATCGAGGAGGCTGGCACCGGTCATGAGGGTCTGGAAGTCACCGCAGTTGCGCACGGCGTTCACGAGGTGCGGGGCGAAGTTGGAGAGGACGGCGGAGTTGTGGGTGGTGAAGGCGCGTTGCCGGTTCCGGTAGAGCGCGAGGGCGGCGACGAGACCGGGGCGGACGGGGAGGAGCATGGCCATGATGTGCTCCAGGCATGGATCCAGCTCCCGGCTGCGTTGGTAGATGAGCGTTCGCTCATACTCTCCGCGGGTGAGGAGCTGCGTGTCGCGGACGGGCACGTTGGGCCGGGCGAAGATGGGGGCCCGGAGGAAGTCATGGTCAATCAGGCTGGCATACTCATCGAGGATGCGGAGCGGGTGGCCCGGAACGAACCACCGGAAGTCCGCGTTGGGCGCGACGTGCATGAGGCACAGCGCCATGGCGTCGGCCTGGACGAGCTCGAGGAAGGGGGCGCGTACGGCATCGAGGGCCTGGGGGAGGAGCAGCGTGCTGTTGAGGGCCAAGAGGGCCCGGTCCTTGATCCCGTCGGCAGTGCGATTCATGGGACTGAACATCCACCCTCCTGGGGCAACCCTGCGGGTTTGTACGTCGCGACCGCTCATCCATAGCGATGTGCTGAAAACCTGTCCCTCACCCTCAAGAGGTATTGCCCGGCCCCTTCGGTTCGGGCAGGCGCCGCCCCACCGTGGCCTCCGGGAGCCTCCTCCGCGAAGAGCAGGGGGCCGTTGGGCACACCGGACAGGATGGTCCCCCGCGTCGCTTCGCACGCTGCTGGCGCCGAAGCAGGCGGTGTTGCCCAGACCGGTGAAGTGGTCGGGCGCGTCCACCCACGGCGGGGCCCAGTGGGAGACATCCGGGCTCCTGGCCCGTGTTGGCTGACTGTGGATTGGACACGCTCACCGTGCCCAGGGTCGTGCCATCCGACCTCCAGACGTCGATGCGGCCGTGGGTGTTCGCGAAGAAGAACCGGGCGTTCCCCATGGACGTGAACGTCGAGGGAGAACCCGACAGCGTTCCGGGAGTCAGGTCGCGGACGCGGGCCGGTATTTCTTTCGCTTGGGCCTGCTGGAACGACGGGACGGCACACAGCAACGGCAGCAGGGCTATGTCAGCTCGGCGCATGTCTTCTCTGGGGCGAGGACCCAGCGAATCTTGCCACGGCCGGCTGGATCATCTCCAGAGCTGTCATTGCGCTCCAGGATGTCGCGATTGACCCTGCACCGCCCGAGGCCTCCTGCAACGGCCCCGGGCGGAGTGACGCTCACGTCACTGCATGATGGTGACGATCTGCGCCTGGCAGGTGTTCACGTCGATGATGGAGTTGATGGTGTCGACGGCGCAGATGGCGCCGCCATAGGTGCCGTAATAGACCGTCGCGGTGCAGGTCCCGGCGTTGTCGGCGATGTCCACGCGCCAGACACAGGTCTTCGAGGTGGACGGGGCCGACGGGTTGACCGTCCAGTAGTACTGCTGGGAGAACGACGGGGCCGGCGCGGGGGCGTTGATCTGGAACCCGCCCAGGGTGGCGGTGGGCACGGGATAGGGCGAGAACACGCCGTTGAACGTGCCGGTCACGGTCTGGAGGCCCAGGGAGATGGTGGCGCCGCTCTGGTTGGAGACGAAGAAGTTCTCCAGGGCCGGGCCAATGGAGGCGCCGCCCTTCACCTGGGCAATTTCAACCGCGCCCTCGCGAACGCTGACGTACTCGTCGCGCTGGGACAGGTAGTCGGGGAACCCGAGGTCGGCCGGAGCGGCAAAGGCAACCGACGGCGCGAGGGACAACAGGGAGGCGGCCAGGAAACGCTTCACGTTCCTCGTCATGGACTACTCCTGAATTGATTGTGTGGGGTTGGCCGAAGCCGAGGACTTCCTACCACTGGTCTTGATTTAACTGCAAATCAGAACGAGCAAATCAGGTGATTCCTGTGGGCGCGGACGATTGCGTCCGGATGGTGTTGCACATTGCGTTGGAGGCCCGGCTAGGGGTTTTCCACGGGTCTGCCCATACACGCCACCTGGGTTCGGCGTGCCCCCGCTCGCCGGGTAGGCAGGCGAGCGAGGGGCGCCGCAATGGGCACAATCAGCCGCAGGCTTCCGTCAGCTCCCCGATGTCGTTGAGCGACTGAGAGCAAACAAATACGTGTTGTATTCGTAGTCAAATAGCATCATACATTGATGGGGCAGTTCTTCTCAGACGGAGCACACATGCGCACGCTGCAGAAGTCCCTCCTGGCTGCCCTGGCTGTTGTTTCCCTTTCGCCCGCGGCGGCCCTGGCCGCGAAGCCCCAGTGTGAAGACATCTGTTATGAAAGGCCCTGCAGCATGGTCTGTGATGTCTGGGGACGCACGACCACGTGCGCCGAGAACGCGATGTTCTGGGGCTGCGTGGATGGCATTGGCGGCTCCAGCGACTCCTCCGCCCCGGCGACCCCGGAAGCGGTCCAGCAGGCCGATGCCTCCGCGCAGGTGTGCAGCGAGCAGAACCCGGCCGCTGAGCAGTCCGCCGCCGTCGAGAGCTGAGTCGCGAGCGTGAACCGGGGCGCCTGGCGATCGCGATGGATCGCCGGGCCTCCCATCAAGGCGCGCCCAGGGCCGGCGGGGTCTCTGTCCGCCGGGTGCGCCGGCGCCAGAACAGGAACACGGGCACGCCCGCGCCAAACAGCAACGTGCCCTTGAGCGCGTTGAGCGGGTTGGAGGCCGTGGAGCCCAGCAGGACGTACAGCGCCGCCGCGATGAAGAGGAGCGGGGTGATGGGATAGCCGGGCACCCGGTACGCGGCGCGAGGCACCAGCCCCTGGCGTTCGCGCGCTCGGTAGACGAACAGCGTCGCGGCCGTGGCGCCGAAGATGAGCCAGTCGGCGAAGACGACGTAATCGAGCAGCTCGCCGTACGTGCCCGTGCCCGTGAGGAGGATGGCCCAGGCCGCCTGGAAGAGGATGGCGTTGGAGGGCGTGCGGTAGCGCGGGTGCAGCCGGGCCATCCACGGGAAGAACAGTCCATCCGCCGCCATGGCCTGGTAGACGCGCGGAGATACCAGGATGACGAGGTTGAGGAACCCGAAGGTGGAGAGGGCGACGCCCAGGGTGATGAACGTGCGGCCCGCGGGCCCGATGAGCTGGCCGAGCGCGTCCGCCGCCGGAGCGCTGCTCGCCGCGAGCCCCACCGCGCCGAGCGTGCGCAGGTAGGTGAGGTTCGCGAGCAGGTACACCGTCACCACGCCGATGACGCCGAGCAGCAGGGCGCGCGGCAGGTTGCGCTCGGGGTCGACCATCTCCTCGGCCACGAAGTTCGTCTGCTGCCAGCCGCCGTAGCTGAACAGCACCGGGACGAGCGCCGCCCCCAGCGCGAGCACGAGGGAGTCGGGCGCCACCGGAGCGGCCACGACCTCCACCGCGGCGGGATGGGCGCTTTCGAGCAGGAGCCCTGCTCCCACGAGCACCGCGAGCGCCAGCAGCTTGAGCACGGTGAAGACGTTCTGCGTGAGCGTCCCGGACCGCACGCCGAAGTAGTTCACCCCGGAGAGCAGGAGGATGGCGCCGACGGCGAGGGGGAAGCGGAAGCCGGGCCCCAGGCCGGTGAGCGCGAGCGTGTAGTTGGCGAAGGTGACGGCCACCGCGGCGATGGCCCCGGTGGCGATCATCAGCATCAATCCCCACGCATTGAGGAACGCGGGCAGGGGACCAAAGGCATCCCGCAGGTAGACATAGCTGCCGCCCGCCCTGGGGATGCGCTGACCCAATTCCCCGTAGATGAAGGCGCCAATGAGCGCCACGACTCCGCCGAGCAGCCACACGGCCAGGGTGAGCGCGGGTGTGTGCACGCGCTGCGCGACGATGGCCGGGTTGAGGAAGATGCCCGACCCGATGATGCCGCCAATGACGAGCATCACCCCCGAGAACAATCCGACGCGCCGGGCGTAGCCGTCGCGGTGGGCTCCAGCTTCATCCTGTGGGTTGGAGGGGCTCATGGGCCCCCAGCATATCGGCTAGCATGGCTGCTCCCGAACGTGTCCATGTTGGAAGGAGGGGCCCCTTGGCGACTTCGGATGGCATCGACCCGGCGCTGGATGCCCTGGCGGTAGAAGGCCCCCTGTCAGGCGTGGAGAGTGCCCTGCGCGCGCTCCCCGCGGCCCAGCAGGCCCGTCGCTTCAAGCACCGCCTGATGTCCGGGGCGCGGTCCCTGGCGCCGCTGGGGGGCGTCGTCCTGTGCATCGGGATTGCTGGCACTGTCGAAGGCCCGCTGTCCGTCGTGGCGGGAGTCCTGGGGCTCGGGCTGGCGGCCGCATTGGGGATTCGCGGGATGTTCTCCACCCGCTTTCGCGTGCCCGGGCACGCTGGCGACGATCCGGGCCGCCGGCCGGAGCTGGTGGTCCGGGTGCTTCAGCGCCTCAAGGCGGACCTCGCGCCGGATACGCCTGTGCGCCTGCGGCTTCGTCCCGACCCCCGTCCCCAGGGGCCTGGTTCGAGCCTGTATGTCCTCAAGCGCATCAAGACGGCTCCGCCGGATGTGTTGGACCCGTGGCTCACGTTGGAAACGCGGCTGGCGGATGGCTCGCACCTGCGGCTGAGCGCGGTGGAGCGACGCCGGGTCCGGGTCAGCGACCGTGGACCCAACGGGCCCCGGCGGCGCACGCGGATCAAGGAAAACGATGCGCTGTTCCTGGAGGCCCGGCTGCGAGTGAAGGAGAAGCGGCACCCGCGGCTCGCGGCGCTGTCACTCGACCGGGCCCGGGCGGCCGTGCGCCTTCCTCCCGGCGCGAAGCTCCAGCGGCTGCGCATCACCGGAGAGCACCTGCGGCTCCGGATCCAGCTGGAGGAGACCTGGCGTCCCTTTGTCCCGAAGGACACGGGGGAGGAGAAGTCCTCCACCCCGGATGCATCCCGCGCGGTGACGATGATGCTGCTGAGCCTCTACCAGATGCTCCACCTCGCCCGCACGCCCGTGGCCCCCAAGGTCGTCAAGCCGCCGCGCGAGAAGCCGCCACACCCGCGCTCCAGGTCGCGGCGCCGCCGGTCCGGGTGACCCCTGAAGCGGGAAGCGGCTCAGCCCACGATGGCCGTGGCTTCGATCTCCACAAGGACGCCCGGCTCGTAAAGCGCCGAGACCCCGATCAGCGAGGCCGGCGCTGGCGAGATCCGCAGCTCCCTGGCGGCCTGCTCGATGCCGGCGATGAAGTCAGGCATCGCTTCGCGCTTCCAGTCGACCACGTAGAACGTCAGCCGGACGACGTCGTCGAACGTCGCCCCGGCGGCCGCGAGGGCGATGGCGACGTTGCGGTAGGCTTGCGCCACCTGTCCGGCCAGGTCGCCGCGAGCGACCAACTGGCCCTCTGCGTCGTACGCGACCTGTCCCGCGATGTGCACCTGCCGGGTGCCGGTGGCGATGGCCACCTGCCGGTACACGTCGGGCTTCATGATTCCGTCGGGGTTGAGCAGGGTCACGGGCATGGGTGATCTCCAGGGAGAGGTGAGTGCCGGACTCGTATACCGGGCCCATTGACGAACAGCGTTCCCCTCTGCCGCGACGCGGTCGCTACAATCGAGCGCCCTCGATGAAACGCGCCCACCTGGATGAGATCTTCGCCTTCATGTCCGTCGTGGACGCGGGCAGCTTCGTGGGCGGCGGAGAGGCGCTCGGCCTGACGCGCTCGGCGGCGGGCAAGGCCTTGGCCCGGTTGGAGTCCCGCCTGGGGGTGCGCCTGCTCAATCGCACCACACGCCAGCTGAGCCTCACCGACGAGGGCCGTGTCTTTCATGAGCACTGCCTGCAGGTCCTCGCGGCCCTGGACGACGCGGAAGCGAGTGTCGGGCAGCGCACGGGGACTCCCCGAGGGTTGCTGCGGCTCACGCTGCCCGCCGCGTTCGGCAGACTGCATGTCCTTCCCTTGCTGCGGGACTATCTGCGGACCTGGCCCGAGGTGCAGGCGGAGGTGAGCTTCTCCGACCGCGTCTCGGACATCATCGAGGAGGGCTACGACCTGGCAGTGCGCATCAATGCCTCCAGCACCGATACGCGCCTGGTTTCGCGGACCGTGGCCCGATCCCCGGTGTTCGTCTGCGCGGCGCCCGCCTACCTGGAGGCGCGCGGCGAACCTGGCACGCCGGAGGATCTGGCGGAGCATGAGTGTCTGGTCTTCAGCAGCCGGACGCGACGGCAGCATTGGCACCTGCGCCAGAAGGACGGCGCCACGGTGAAGGTGGAAGGACGAAGCCGCCTGCGGCTCGACAGTGGCGAGGCGATCCGGGACGCAGCCGTCGCGGGGCTGGGCATCGCCTATCTTCCCGGCTTCCTGGTCAACGAAGACCTGGCGAGCGGACGGCTCAAGGCGCTGCTTCCGTCCTGTGAAACAGAGCACGTCCCGATCATGGCGCTCTACCCGAGCAGACGTCACCTGCCGGCGAAGGTGCGGCGCTTCATCGACCTGATGGTCGAGCAATTGAACACGCAGGCGCGCTGAGCCGACCCGCCCGCATCATCACGGCTCGATGCGGAAGGGATTGCTGAACACCTGCTCCTGGACGGTTCGTCCGTCGGAGTCGGTTCGGAGGGTGTCCACGTTGTGCGCGATGCGGTACTCGCCGGCAGGCAACTCCGCGGGGAGCCTCAGCGTGCCATGGGCCCGGGCACCGGCCTTCAGCGTGTGCAGCATGAGCTGACATGCCTCGGTCTCGTTCAGGTGCGGAGTGGCGCCCCACCCGCTGTCCTCCCTGCGCTCGAGCCGCACGGTGCAGAGGTTGTAGCCCACCTCGCGAGTGCCCTCGTTGCGCAGCTCGAGCTGGACGGTGTCGCCGGGCCGATACGCAGTGGCGTCCGTGGCGAGAGAGACCTGGACCTCCCCACAAGCCATCAGCAGCGTGGTGAGGACCATCAACGGAACTGTGAGTCGCATCTGCATCCTCCTGGGATTGAGTCCCGGCGCTGATGCAGCCGCCAGGCCATGGGCATCCCATCGTTTTCCCTAAACTGCACTCGCAGCCGTGCCGACAGGCATCTCAGTTATTTGAGAGCGGACACGAAAAAGCCCCACCTCCCCGGGTGGCACCGGAGAGGCGGGGCAGGGGGCCATCCACCTCAGTCCATCACTGACCGTCGAGTCTGCCGTCCAGGTTCCGGTCGAGCGCGATGCGCGTGCCGGAGCCTGGAGGCACCGCGGTGAAGGTCACCTCCTGGCCCAGCGTGTTCGCCAGCGCGCGCAGGGCCGTGGTGGTGAGGTTGGCGGTGCCGTCGTCCGGCTTCCACGTGCCGGCCCCGCGGTCGAAGAGGAAGCCCTTCACGCGGGTGCCGATGGCGGCCTTCGCCACCAGGTCGGCCTCATACGTGGAGCCGCCGAGGATCTTCGACACGAATGGAGCCTTGGCGCGGGCGATGAGCAGGTCGATGCGCGCTCCCACCGCGGAGGCGTTCGTCGACGTGAGCGTCACCTGCTGTCCAACGATGGGCGCCAGGTCGGAGTCCACCGCCATCATGTAGGCCTCCACCTCGCGGCGGTCGGTGTCGCCGCGGAAGCCCACCAGCGGCCCGCCGATGCTGGTGTTGGAGAAGACGATGGCGCTGAAGAAGCGGAACAGCGTGTCCACCGCGCCGTCGTGCGTGTAGCCGAAGCCGCGGATCTGGTCGCCCGTGGGCCCGGTCTCCGAGTGCTGGAAGAAGCTGCTGTCCGGGAAGCCGAACATGCCGACCTTCGTGTACATGTTGCGCACGTGGGGAATCTTCATGATCTGGCTGATTCCCTCGAAGCTGGCCTGACCGTCGGTGCCGAAGTGGCCCTGTGCGGCGTCGATGGTGTGACAGCCATTGCAGTTGAAGCCGGTGTTGGTGCCAATCGCCAGGCCGTCCACGCGGCGGCTGCCGAAGTAGAAGTCGCGGCCGGATGCCTGGGTGGACGTGAGCGAGTTGTCCAGCTTGCGGATGGGGTTGGGCGGCAGCTGCACCTGGAGCTGGTAGTTCGTGAACTGGTTCATCTCCGCCTCGGTGGGCTGATCCACGCGGCCGAGCAACCCCGGGAAGGCGACGACGAAGTTCTTGAACGACAGGGCTTCGTCATACGAACCCGAGCCGAAGAAGCCCGTCGACCGGTCCCCGCGCCAGTGCATGGCGCCGGAGGTGGACATGCCGCGCAGGGTCTGCGTCGTCATGGGCCCCTTCATCGGGTGGAAGGAGTTCTGGTTGCCGGTGCCGTTGACGTCCGAGCTCGGGTGGCCGGTGAGCAGGCGGAACGCGCCAATCTCCAGGCTGCTCGCGAGCCGCTTGTCGATGGCGTTGGTCGTCACCGCGTCATCCGGGTTGCCCAGGTCCCAGGCGAGCTCGTCCTTGTCGCCAAAGATGTGGCAACTGGCGCAGGAGGCCTCTCCGTTCGCCGAGGAGAAGTTCGCGTCGTAGAGGAACGGGCGGCCTTGCACGACGGAGGCGGGCTCGGGGTTGAAGAGGGCCGCCGAGGCCACCTGGCTCTTCGTGGCCAGGTCGATGACCTTCACCGCGTTGTCGAAGCGGGTCATCACGTAGAGGCGGTTGCGCGCCTCGTCCAGCACCAGGCCGCTGGGGCCGCCGCCGCTCACGGGGATGTAGTTGGCGCTCGCGGTCCGGGGATTGAAGGTGTCCGCCTCCAGCGCCGCGGTGTCGAACACGCCGACCTTGCTGGAGCTGAACGCAGCCACGTACAGCTTCGCGCCGTCGCTGGAGATGGCCATCTCCGTGGGCGTGGAGAGGCTGTGATTCTTCGCCGTGGAGTCAAAGCCGGGGGCGCCGGCCAGCTTCGAATAGTCGATGTGCTTGTTCAGGTGGCGCGGAGACACCGTCGTCCCCTTGATGACGGTGATGCGCATCTTCGCGATGTTGCCCTGCACCGTGCTGCCGCCGAAGGTGCCGGGGCCCTCGAAGCGGGTGTGGTTGTTGGCGTCGCTGTTGGTCGCGTACAGCGCGCCCGTCCGCGGGTTGGTGGCCAGGTTGAAGACGGTGGTGCCCACGCCCGTGTAGAACGCCTTCTGCTGCAGGCCGTCCGCGTCGATGGCGAAGACGTCCTTGTCCGGCAGGTTGAAGCGCACGCCGTTGTTCCAGTTGCGGCCGAGCGTGTCCTCCCAGCGGCTGAGGGCGCTGTTCCATTTGACGATGAGGCCCGTCTCCGGCGCCTTCGCACCCTGGGCGTTCGTGGAAGGGCCGGGCAGGCCGCCCAGGAAGAGGTTGTTGCCCCACGGGAACGAGTCCGGCTGGACCAGGCACACGCCCGCGCTGCCAAAGCCGTTGCACACGCTGTCCATGTTGATGGTCGTCGTCCGGTTGCCGGACTGCGCGATGGCCGCATAGACCGTCTTCTTGTCCGGGCTGACGGCGAGGCCTCGCGGCGTGTCGCCGAAGAGCGTCAGGATGCGGACGGGCGTGCCTCCCAGCGTCGCCCCCAGGGACGCGGGGTTGAAGACCCAGATGTCCGCGCGGCCCACGCCCGGCGTGGTGAGCTGCGGGTCCCCCGCGCCGGGCACGGAGGCGATGGATGGATCCGTGCGCTGCTGGCCCCGGTGCGCGGTGGTGATGAACGCATTGCCGTTGGCGCCGGCGAACACGATGTCGCGCGGCTCGTCACCCACGAGCAGCGTGCGCACCACGTGCGGCGTGCCGCTCACGCTCACCACGCTGATGCTGTCGGACAGGTGGTTGACCACCCAGACCTCGGTGTTGTTGCGCACGGCGACGGACACGGGCTCCAGGCCCACCGGCACTTCCGCCGCGAGCGACAGGCCCGCGCTGGTGACATTGAAGACCTCCAGGCGGTTGTCCGGCGTGTTGACGGCGAACAGCTTCGTCCCGTCCGGAGAGAGGGCCAACGGACGCACGTGCGCGCTCTCGAACTCGATGAACGAGGGCGCCTGGGCTGCGGCGGGGGATGCGGCGAACAGCGATGCAGCGGCGCACAGCAGACCGGCTCGGGTGCGCCACCGGTTCTTGCTCGGGCCCACTTGCGGGGTACGGACCATGGGGATCTCCTGGGTGAGCGTGTAAGAGCTGCGCACTCGGGATTACCAGTGAGGCCCGCGACATCGCCCCCTCCGAAGGGAGGGGGTGGGGGAGGGCAATGCACGCATGGGGAGTGTGGGGATGAGACGCACTTCGGTGTTCGCTGGTTGACGTTGGAGGCGTCCCGGCCCCGGTCCCCGCCCGAGTGGCGCGTGGTCTACTTGGGCAATCAATCGGTCACAGGGGGAACGTGCCCATGGGCGATCCGCTCTCGCACCTGCTGCCGACGAAGCTCACGCCGCCGCGGACGGCGTCGGTGCTCGTGTCGCGGAGCGCGGCGCTCCGGAAGATTGAACGGGGTGTTGGCGGCACGCTCGTGCTGGTGACCGCGCCGCTGGGCTCGGGCAAGACGACGTTGCTGACGCAGTGGTACCGCGAGGTGGGCGGATCGCGGTTGCTCGCGTGGCTGTCGCTCGACGAGCGGGACAACGCGCCCGAGCGCTTCTTCTCCTATCTCGTCGGCGCCATCCGCCGCGCGGCCCCGGAGTTCGACGCGTACATCGCGAGCCAGCTGGACGCGCAGGTGGCGCCCCCGCTCGACCATGCGACGACGGTGGTGCTGCGGAGCCTGTGGAACCTGGGGCGCGAGCTCGTCGTGGTGATTGACGACTTCCACGTGCTGCGGGAGCGCTCGCTGGTGCGGGCCTTCTCGTACCTGCTGGACCACGCTCCGCCGCACGTCCACTGGATCGTCTCGTCGCGCAGCCCGCCGGAGCTGGACCTGGCGAAGCTGAAGCTCACCGAGCAGCTGGTGACGCTCGACGGCCGCGACCTGGGCCTGGACGGGGAGGCCATCCACGAGCTGGGTCAGCGCCTGTGCGGCGCCGCGCTCAATCCGGAGGACGTGGAGTACCTGCGCGCGCGCACCGAGGGCTGGGTGGCCGGCGTGAAGCTGGCACTTCTGACGGCGGGCGAGCACGCCAGCGTGAGCGATGCGCTCCGCAAGGCCGTCGGCTCCAATCACGACGTGGCGAGGTACCTGGCGGACGTGGTGCTGCGGGAGCAGACGGAGGAGGTGCACGCGTTCCTGGTGTTGAGCTCGGTGGTGGACCGGCTCAACGGGGAGCTGTGCAACGCGCTCCTGGGCATCACCCAGGGGCCGGCGCTGCTGGCGGAACTGGAGCGGGCGCAGCTGTTCATCCAGTCGCTCGACACGCAGCAGCAGTGGTACCGGTACCACCCCCTGTTCCTCGACTTCCTGCGCACGCAGCTCGCGTGCACGTATGGCGACCGCATCCCCCGGCTGCACCGCGAGGCGAGCGCGTGGTTCGCTGAGCATGCGCTGCCGGACGAAGCGCTGACGCACGCGTTCGCCTCGGGGGACCGGGGCTGGTGCCTGGAGCTCACGGCCCGGTGCGCGGAGGAGTGGATGCGCGAGGGAGAGATTGCCTCCGTGCTCCATTGGACGGCGAAGCTGACGGCGGAGGAGACCTTCCACGCGCCGGCCATCTGCGTGGCGCGCATCGCGTGCCTCATCCTGTCCCGAGGCTTCGCGCCCGCCTCCCTGGCCCTGCAGGACGCGCAGCGCCGGCTCCAGACGGCCGCGGCGGACCCGGAGCGCGAGCGGCTGTCGCGACAACTCTCCAGGCTCGCGCTGCTGCACGCCGTCCTGTCGGACTCGGCCCCGGCGTCTGGCATCGAGCTGGAGGCAACACCGGGGGACGAGGACCCGGACGTCTTCATGGCGGGCGCGGTGCTCGCGGCGAAGGCCTACCAGGCGCTCCGGCAGAACCGGTTCGATGCGATGCGCCGGCTCGCGTCCGTCGCACGAGAGACGCTGCAGGGACTGAACAACCCCTACATGGTGGGCTACACGGACGTCCTCATCGTGCTGGCGGACCGGGCGCAGGGGCACATGAAGGACGCGTCGGACCGGTGCGAGGCGGCGTTCGAGCGCGCGAGCAGGGGACGGCGCAACCCGGTGTGGGTGAACGCGGCGACGGCGCTGGCGAACACCCGCTACGACCAGAACCGGCTGGACGAGGCCGAGGCGCTCTGCATCGAAGTCCTCCCGCTCATGTCACAGGCGGCGGTGTTCGAGACCTTCGCGGTGGCCTACCTGGTGCTGGCCCGCATCAAGGCGATTCGAGGCAAGTACGCGGAGGCCTGGCAGCTCCTGGACTACCTGCACAGTGTGCTCGAATGCGGGCACCAGACGCGCTTCCTGGCCCACGTCTGCGGCGAGAAGATCCGCCTGTCGCTGGTGGAGCAATCCCCCGCGAGGATGAAGGCGGTGGCGCGGGAGTTCGACCTGGGCGAGCGCATGCGCCGGGGCGAATGGAGCGAGCGGCGCTTCTACGACGAGACCTGGGAGCAGCTGGGAGTGGCGCAGGCGTGGGTGTTGATGGCGCGAGGGCGGCATGACCGGGCGCACGGGCTGTTGGAGACGCTGCGGGCCAGCGCGCATGACGCGGGCTGCGTGGCTCGGGAGACGGCGCTGCTGGCCGCGCTGGCGGTGTGTCACTGGCGAGCGGGGGACCCTGCGGCGGCGTTCGCCGCGGTGAACCGGGGGTTCGCGCTGGTGCCCCGGTTCGGCTTCAGCCGGGGCGTGTTCGACGAGACGCCGGGGTTGCAGGAGGTCATCGTCGCGGCGGCCACGCAGCGGAAGCTGAGCCACGTGCTTCCGGCCCGTTACGCCGAGCGGTACCAGGACCTGTTGTCCCTGGGCCCCAGCGGGCCGGCCGGAATCGCGCCCCTGCCGAGCGCGCCTCTGGAGCCGCTGACCGAGCGGGAACTCCAGATGCTCAAGCTCCTGGCCCAGGGGCTGAGCAACCAGGAGATCAGCGAGCGCTCCAACGTGGCGCTCTCCACGACGAAGTGGCACCTGCGCAACGTGTTCTCGAAGCTGGAGGTGACGACGCGCACCGCGGCCATCGTGAAGGCGCGGGAGCGGCTGGCGCGGAACCTCTAACCGCGCTCATCCTTGACCGTCGCGGCGTTCAAGAGCCTGGTGGCATCCGTGTTGGCGAGCGACACCAGGCCGGCAATCTCCTCGACATGTCCCTCCCTGGCGCAGAAGACAATGGCGCCCAGCAATCGGTCGGTGGGATTCGAGACCCGGCTCAACTGCGCGAGCACGGGCTCCACCTGGTCGCGTCCGAACTTCCGCTCAATCTCAGCGACGCGGTCCGCGTGACTGAGTCCGTATTCCTGCTGGTTGCGTGGCATCCTTCCCTCCTTACGCCGCGCGGGAGAGTCCCCGCCGCTCGATGAAGGCTTGCAGTTCGGGCCACCGGGCGGAGAGGAGCTCGAAGTCGCCGGGGCGCACGGGCTGCATGGACGCGAGGCTCGCGTCGATGGCCGTTGCGTGGCTCACCGGGTCCAGGGCATCCAGGGCGAAGGCCCGGAGGAGCTTGAGCCGGCGTGCGTCCCGCCCCACCAGTGAATCCGCTTCGCCCGCCCGTGCATCCAGCGTGGACACGGCGGCGGCGGGGTTGCCTTCGCGGCAGAGGAGCGCGACCTCCGGCAGCAGCGCGTAGATGGGGGGCAGGTCGCTGTTGCGCTTGCGTCCCTCCTCCAGCCAGGCGCGCGCGGAGGCCAGCTCCCCTTCCGCGAAGCGCACGATGGCGATCAGGTTGGGCATCCACTTGTACATCGCCGGTACGGAGCCCCGGAGCTTCCCGGAGCGCTCCGCCGAGCCGAAGAGCTCCAGCGCGCGCCCGGTGTTCCCCTGTGCCAACTCGCACTGACCCATCATGGCGACCGACACCGTCCGCTGTGCTCCCTGCGTTGCGCGGCGGGCGGCCTCCTCGAAGCGGCGGGAGGCTTCCTGCTCATCCCCTGCGCTGTAGAAGGCGATCGCCTGGTTGTAGGTCCCCAACCAGCGACGGATCCGCCAGTAGAAGAAGGCGAACAGCGTCAGGAAGACCGTGACGACGAACGGGATGAAGAACCGCGGCTCCCCCAGGGCCTCCCGAGCCGCACCATCGCCTCGGCTGAAATAGTTGTAGGCGACGAGGAAGATGCCGACCCAGACCCCCCACGCAAGGACCCGGTGCGGCGCGACGAATGGAAAGGGTTTGAGGTGGGACTCTTTGGGCAGGGGCAGTTCGTTCACGGGACCTTCCACCCTAACACCCCCTGGTCCTCCGTTCAGTCACGCGACTTTCTCGTGAAGGGGGTGAGGGAAATTCCGCCCGGATTTCGTTGATGGGCCATCACCGACACCCCAGACGGGGAGAAAGACGGACCATGAGACTCCGGAAGCAGACCCACCAGTGGACGGGCGCGGCGCTCGCGCTGCTCCTGCCCGCGGCGGCCCTGGCGAACGAAACCCATGTCTACGGCATCGCCAACTTCGGCGGTGCGGGGCAGTGCAATGCCGACTCGCACTCCGTGCATACGAAGACGGCGGCGGCGTTCGCCAACTACTTCAACACGCTGATCAGCTCCGGGCTCTGGACGGACGTCCGCACGATCAACAACTCAAGTGCGCGCACGGACCTCTGGACCGATGCCTCGAAGGGGGCCGCGGCCGACGCGAAGGACACCCAGCTCAATGCCGGCGTGGACGACGCGGACGTCCTCTTCGTGCACACCCACGGCGGCCACAGCGAGGCGAACCTTCGCAGCTGGCTCGTGATGGGGACCAACGCGGATGCGTGCTCCGCCGTCACGGACACCCACATGAGCTTGGGCAACGGCAAGCTGAACATCGCCGTCGTGAAGGCCTGCCAGTCTGGCGACTACCAGGTCTGGAAGCAGGGCGGGTACCGGACGTCGCTCGTGACGCCCACGAGCGGCTTCAGCATGTGGAATGCCTTTCACGGCAACTCGTCGTGCGGCAACTTCGTGACGGACTACGTGAAGCGCTACGTGGCGAACTCGCGGGGCGATGGCGCGGGCGAGAACTGGATCGACGAGGCCTACGACTGGGACGACGGCTCGGACAACGTCGCGGACAACGACGACTGCCCGGTGTCCATCGTCTTCGGTGAAACCAAGGCGCAGCGCGTGGCGATGTTCGAGGCCGGCGGCTGGCGGGACCGCAAGCCCACCGGGCGCAAGGTCGCCTCCACCATCTTCTACGTGGGGGGCTGCGACCCCTCCGGCGGGCAGATTCTGCCCGAGTGATCACCGCCCCCCTCGACTTCGAACAGAAAGAACGAACCGCCATGAAAAGCCATCTCCTCATCCGATTCCTGACCGTCCTGCCGCTCGCCGCCGTGTCTGGCTGCGACGACGGTGCCTTCATGGATCCCGCCGCCGTCACCACGCAGTCCGCCCGTGCGACCGTGGGCTTCATCTTCGACTCCACGGCGATCGCCACGCCGCCCACCGGAGGAATTCCCACCGCGCTGCTTCCCAGCACCGCGTTTGGTGACGCCGCGTTGCAGGGTTCCCTGGTGGGGACGACCGAGCCCTTCACCCAGACGGACACGCTGGGCTCCCGCGCGGATCTGGAGTCCCAGTCCTGGAAGCTGGAGCGCGACCCGTCCGAAGGCCAGGTGCTGGTGCTGAACAAGGTCGCCAGTGGCCCGGAGACACCGCAGGAGCCCGCGATCCTGCAGCGCACCGCCCTGGCCCGCCTGCAGCGCTGGGGCATCCCCACGTCTGAGATTGGGGCGGTGCGGCAGGTGAAGTCGTTCACCCAGAGCGAGGACCCCGCGGGCCTCGAAGTGCCCGCCCTCCACCGCCACAAGACGTTCGTGATGCGCGCCATCAATGGCATTCGCGTGGAGGGCCACCGCGCGGTGGTCTCCCACGGGCCGGACGGCAGCTTCCAGCGCGCGCTCATCGCCTGGCCGGCCCTGGGTCGCTCGGGCCACCTGCTCCGGACGCGGCTGACGACGGCGCAGATCGAGGAGCGGGCGCGCACGGCGCTTCAGGCCGAGGGCGAGACCACGGGGCCCGTGCACCTCTCCTGGAAGTACGTGCCCACCCAGCTCGCCACGGGCGGATGGGCGCTGACGCTCAAGGTGGCCGCCAAGATGCCCTCGGTCACCAGCACGACGAGCACCGAGGAGCCCCGCGTCGTCGACGTGGACGTGAGCGCCGTCCCCTGACGGCACCCAAGCAGGCGTCCGCATTCGTCTGACAAACGATGGCGCGTGCGCTACCGGGGTGATGTCCAGCGCCGCCTCCCATTGCCAATACTCCGCGCCACGTCAGCCAGTCAGCTGACTGCAAGGAATTGGCAAATGGGAGGCGGTCGCATGAAGAAGGCATTCACTCCGTTGGTGCTCGCGCTCGCAGTGTCACTGCTGGCGAGCTGCTCGGATTCCTCGAAGGATACCGGCTCGGTCCGCTTCGCTGTCTCCGCCAACCAGGCGCTCGCCCCAGACATCCTTTACGTCCTGGTCACCTCGAGCGGCCCGGACATCCCGCCGGTGACCGTGGAGCTGATTTCGACCCACGGCGTGTGGGGAGGAGTCATTGGCAACATCCCCGCAGGCGCTGATCGCACCTTCGTGGCCCAGGCCTTCAACTTCTCCGGCGACCTGAGCTTCGAAGGGGTCGTTACGGGAGTCACCATCAACGCGAACCAGAGCACCCTGGTCGCCATCACCCTTCAGCAGCTCGACCCTCCGCCTCCCTTCGACAATGAGGCGCCCGTCATTGACTCCCTGGTGGCTTCCTCAACCTCCGTGGCGGTGGGCGGCACCATCGCTCTGACCTCCACCGCGCATGATCCCAATCCGGGCGATACGCTCTCCTACGCCTGGAATGCGACCGCGGGTTCTTTCTCCGATACCTCGGCTGCAGCCACTTCGTGGACCGCGCCTGCCTTTACCGGCATTGCAACCCTGATCCTGACCGTGACGGACTCGCGCGGCCTGGCTTCCAGCGTCACGCTGGCGGTCAACGTCACCGCGGACGGGGAGGGGGAGGCGGAGCTGTCCCTCTCCTTCAACAGTTCGCCCGGGGTGACCGCTCTCAGTGCCAGCCCCACGTCCCTGGCCGTCGGGGAGACGACGTCTGTCTCCGCCTCGGCTTCCGACCCGGACGGTGACAGCCTCTCCTACGCCTGGAGCGCCTCCTGTGCCGGGACCTGGGCGCAGGCCTCCTCCAGTTCTGCTCAATTCACGCCTTCGGCCCTGCCCGCGGGTGCCTGCAACAACTGCAGTCTGACCGTCACCGTCACGGATGGGCGCGGCGGACAGAACACCGGCACCGTCGCGCTGTGCGTCCGCGACACGCCTCCGGCCAATCACTTTCCCCCCGTCATCATCCGCTCCTACCGCTCCGCGGACACGGCCACCTCGGGCCAGGAGTTCGCCTACGAGGTGAATGCCATCGATCCGGAGGGTTCCGCGCTCACCTTCTCCTGGGAGGCCACCGCCGGCTGGCTGGAACTGCCGCTCAGTGACCCCTTCCGCAGCCGCGTCACCTGGACGGCTCCTTCCTGTGCCAGCGCTCCTCCTTCCATCACCGTGACTGTCACCAATGCGTTCAACCTGACCGACACCCAAACCTTCACCGCGACGGGGCTGCCGGCCTGTTCGGGGAGTTGGGCCCTGACGGACTCCCTGGCGGGGCCTCGCGCCGACCAAAGGGCAGCGCTGCTGCCCAACGGCAAGGTGCTCGTCGTGGGAGGGCTCGCCTCGGATGTCGACTACCTCGCGACGGCGGAGCTGTACGACCCGGCCCTGGGGACCTGGAGAAACACAGGCTCCATGGCGGAAGGGCGTTGGCAGTTCACGGCGACATTGCTGCCCGATGGCAGGGTGCTCGCCGTCGGGGGGCTCAACTCCAGCGGCTTCCTCGCGACGGCGGAGCTGTACGACCCGGCCACGGGCACCTGGAGCCCCACCGGCACCATGGCCGAACCTCGCTCCAGCCAGACGGCGACGCTGCTCCCTGATGGCAGGGTGCTCGTCGCGGGAGGCAGTGACGTTCCCGGCGCGCCCCCGACGGCGGAGCTGTACGACCCGGCCACGGGCACGTGGAGCTACACCGGCTCCATGGCGGAGTGGCGTCGGAACCACACGGCGACGCTGCTCCCTGATGGCAGGGTGCTCGTCGCTGGGGGATTCACTACTTCAATTGGCAGCACCAGGACGGCGGAGCTGTATGACCCGGCCACGGGCACCTGGAGCAACACCGGCTCCATGACTGAAGCCCGCGCCCTCCAAACGGCGACGTTGCTGCCCGATGGCAGGGTGCTCGTCACGGGAGGCGTGGACGAGTTTGATTCCAGTCTCGCGACGGCGGAGCTGTACGACCCGGCCACGGGCACCTGGAGCCCCATTGCCCCCATGCTCGAACGTCGCGCCCTCCACACCGCGACGCTGATGCCCGGTGGCAGGGTGCTCGTCGTCGGGGGCCGGTTTCCGCAATTGTACGACCCGGCCACGAGCACCTGGATCCCTGCCGGAACCATGGTCGTACCGCGCTCGGACCAGTCCGCGACGCTGCTGCCCGACGGGCAGGTCCTCATCGCGGGAGGATGGGGGGGCTCCCTCGGGTATCTGTCAACGGCGGAGCTGTACACGCCCTGAGCGATGAGGAGGCCCGTCACGCGGCCACGAAGCCGTGGCCGCGGACCTTGTCCGGCGTGGTGCCCGTCATCCGCCGGAACATCGCGATGAAGGCGGAGGCGCTGCTGTAGCCCAGGTCCAGCGCGATGGCCTCCACCGCGTGTCCCTGCTCCAGCATCGCGAGCGCCTTCACCACGCGCAGCCGCTGGCGCCATTCGCTGAACGACAACCCCAGGTGCTGCTGGCAGCGGCGCTCCAGCGTGCGCTCGGTGGTGTGCAGTTCCTTGGCCCATTCCGTCAGGGAGCGCTCATCCTCCGGGTGTTGCTCCAACGCCGTGAGGACCGGCCGCAGGAGCGGATCATCGGACATGGGCAGGTAGCTGCCATGGGCGGGGGCCAGCGCCAGCTGGTCGATGAGCACCCGGAACAACCTGCGCTCGGCGCTGGTGCGTGGCTGCGCCAGCTCATGGGTGCGCAGGTGCTCCATCAAGGACTTCATCAGCGGGCTGACCGCCATCGCGCATGCTGTCCTGGGCAACCCCCGGCACCACGCGGGGTCGAGGTAGAGCGAACAGTGGCTCGCCTCGAAGCGGTTCATGCCCCGGTGCTCCAGGTCGGGCGGCAGCCAGATGCCGTACTGCGGAGGGGCGAGGTAGTGGCTGCCCGCCAGCTTGAGCTCCATCACCCCGCTGTACGCGTAGACGAACTCACCCCAGGGATGGCGGTGCCGCGGATAGGCCGCCTCCGCGGGCAGGCTCGCCGCCCGGAAATACACGGGGTGTGGAAGCTTTGAGGTGAAGGGAACTTGCAGCTGCTTCGCCATGGCGGCTTCTCGGGATGGGTTGTCGGAATCTCGCTATATCCATCCGCCCCGTCAGCCGCAGGATGAAGTCATGAGCTCCCAACGAAAACCCGCGGATGGCTTCGCGCTCGCGACCATGGTCGTGCTGTGCGCCATCTGGGGCTTCCAGCAGGTGGCCGTCAAGATGGCCGCTCCCTACGTCCCCAACCTCATGCAGATGGCGCTGCGCTCGGGTGTGGCCGCGCTGCTCGTGGCGCTGCTGTGCTGGGTGCGGGGCGAGCGGGGGCTGCTGCGCCGCGGGCCGTGGCGCGCCGGCATGCTCGTGGGCGTGCTCTTCTCCCTGGAGTTCCTCTTCGTGGCGGAGGGGCTGCGACACACGAACGCCTCGCACATGGGCGTCTTCCTCTACACCGCGCCCGTCTTCTCCGCGCTGGGCCTGCACTGGTTCGTGCCCTCCGAGCGGCTGAAGCGGACGCAGTGGCTGGGAATTGGCGTGGCCTTCGCGGGCATCGCGCTGGCCTTTGGCGGCGGCTGGCTGCGAGGCGGACTCAGCCCGGGCGTGCTCCGCGGAGATGCGATGGGACTGCTCGCGGGCCTGTCCTGGGGCGCCACCACGGTGGTGATTCGCGTCTCGTCGCTGTCCGACGCACCGCCCACGCAGACCCTGCTGTATCAGCTGGTGGGCGGCGCCGCGCTGCTGCTGCCCGTGGCCTTTCTCACGGGCCAGGCCGGCCCCATCACGATGGTCCCCGTGGCCTGGGCGAGCCTGTTCTTCCAGTGCGTCATCGTCTGCTTCGCCACCTACCTCGTGTGGTTCTGGCTCCTGCGCCACTACCTCGCCTCCAACCTGTCGGTGTTCTCATTCATGACGCCCCTGTTCGGCATCAGCGCGGGCATCCTCGTGCTGAAAGAACAGGCGGACATCTCCTTCGCGGTGGGCGCGGTGCTGGTCCTCACCGGAATCCTCATCGTGAGCGGTGCGGGCCTGCTGCGCTCCGCGTCCGCGTGGAAGCCGGGCGCGACCTGAGACGAGGGACGCCGCGGGTGTGAGCATGGGTTCACTTTCCGCGAGGGTCCCTGTTGTGTATGCAGTTGTCTCATGACCGCTCGACGCGTTTACGGCGCTGCCCCCTTCAACGTCCCCGGCGAGTTCATCGGCATCGACTTCTCGCCGGACTCGAAGCACCTGTGGGCCGCCCTCTCCACGGGGGATGACGGTCACTCTCACGTGGTGTCTTTCGACGTGGCGAGCGGGAACGCGGTCAAACAGCACAAGGCAGACGGTCACCTTCAGGTGGTGCACGCGCTGCCAGGGAAAGAGGTCCTCGTGGGAGGGTGGGGGATCATCCACCGCCTCTCCGCGAAGGGCTCGGTGGTCTGGACGTTGGAGGACGGGCAGCACCTCCGCCTGGCCGGCATGAGCGCGGACCGGTCCCGGTTCGTCACCATTGAAGACAACGTGGCCCACGTCCGTGACGTGGAGGGCCACGCCGCCATCCATAAGCTCAAGGAGATGGAGGGAGACCTGTATGCCGTCGCCTTCAGCGCGGACGGCGCGTGGTTCGCGACCGGGTCGTCGAAAGGCGTGGTCCGCTTGTTCGACGCGCGGACCGGCAAGGCGCAGGCGAAGCGCAAGAGCACTAGGGTCCTGGCCCTGGCCTTCTCGCCCTCGGGTGAGCACCTGCTCGTGGGCCACGGCAACGGCAAGGTGGAGCTCTGGGACCTGCCGACGCTGAAGCCGGTGAAGCACTTCGTGGGACGGCACGAGTTCGGCAAGGGACGCGGACCCGCGGGCTGCCGGTGGGTGGGCTTCTCCGCCGACGGCACGCGCGCATACTCGCTGGGCAACGAGGGCCAGGTGCGGACCTGGAGCGTGCCGGACGGCGACGATGGGCCGACCCTCAAGGTGCCCGCTCGCCACATGCAGGGCCCGGTGACGGTCCTGTCTCCGGATGGGCGGTGGCTCGCCAGCGGCTCCACCCAGGGCGCCCTCAGCGTGTGGTCCATGGAGGACCTTGCGCCCATCGCCGGTGCGGCCGCGCCGTCGCCCATCCTGGGGCTGGCGCTGACGCCAGACACCGTCGTCGCCGCGTCGAACAAAGCCTTTGTCTCGTGGGAACTGGGCTCTGGCGCGCGCAAGGAGGTTGAAGCCAACTTCCCTCCCACGGACGTGAAGGCCCTGTCGTCCGGGACGCTGGTGCGGCTCGACCATTCGTCCATCTACGTCGAGAAGTCGCTCAGCGAGAGCTCCCCCGAGGCCTTCGAACTGGTCAGCTACGCCTCGGGGCCACTCGCCCTCTCCCGGGATGAGACGCGCATCGCCGCGCCCGCGCAGGAGCGGGCCCAGGTCTGGGTGCTGAAGCGGTCCCTGCTCCAGGCGGACCTGATGCACAAGGAACGGGTCCAGGCCTGCGCCTTCGGGCCCGAGGATGCGTGGCTGGCCACCGCGGACGACGCCCTGCACCTGTGGCGGCTGGGAAAGAAGCCGGAGCTCATCCGGGACATCGCGCTGGATGGCGGCGGACAGGTCGAGGGGCTGGCGGTCTCCCCCCGCGGATGGATCGCGGTGAGCATGATCGAAATCGACCGCGATGACGCGGACAGCTGGTTGCTGCTCGTGGATCCGCGAAGCGGCGAGACGCTGTGCAAGCTCGAACGGCCCGACGCGGTCCTGGGGCAGGTGTTCTTCGCGGGCGACACGCGCGTCGTGGTGGCGGATTCACTGGGGCGGCTGCTCCACGTGGACGCAACGGACCCGGCGAACGCGCGCTGGCTGGAGCCCGTCCCGGAGGACGCCAGCGCCACCTCGCTGGTGAAGAAGGCGAGGCCCATCGCGCGTCTCGGCGACACGGTGGCCCATGTGGGGCCGGACGGCAGCGTGGTGGTGGAGACGCTGAAGGACGGGCCGCGCGACAAGGGGGCCCCGTTCCTCCTGGATGCTGCGCCAAAGCCCAGGAGCGGCAGGAACGCCCTGGCCCAGAAGCCCGAAGGCCTGTTCGAGAAGCGCCTGGAAGGGGCCCGGTTCCTCTTCGGGGGCCGCTTCAAGGAGGCGACGCCCGCGTTCCGTGAAGGTCTGCTGAAGGAACTGGGCGCCTCGGTCGCGGCCAGGCCCGATGCGCAAGTCACCCACCTGGTGCTGGGAAACGGTGCCGCCGCCAGCGTCGCCTCGGGGCTGAAGGCCAAAGGCGCGACGTTCGCGGAGCTCTCCGAGAGACACTTCATGGAGCTGCTGCTGCCGACCACGGCAGAGGCACTGGCGATGCTGCGGAACGAGGTGAAGGACGGTCAGGCGCGCTGGAATGCGTGGCGCAAGCGTTACATGGACGCCCAGGGGGAGCGGTTCCCGGTTCCGTTGCAGGGCGTGGACCTGGCGGGGCTCAAGCTGGGCGCGTACCGGCTCCAGGTGTTGGACTTCACCGAGGCTCGCCTCCAGGGGGTGGACTTCACGAAGGCGGACCTCACCGACACCGTCTTCCGGGGCGCGGACCTGCGCGAAGCGAACTTCACCTGGGCCTCCTGCTACCGGGCTGTCTTCTCCGGGGCGAAGCTCCGTGGAGCCCGCTTCGACGGCGCGGATGTGACGTGGAACCGCTTCGATGGCGCGGACCTGCGAGACGTGGACTTCTCGGGCGCCAAGATGAACTTCGTGGACTTCCGGGGCGCGGACCTGACCGGCGCGAAGATGCCTGGCAACGCGAAAGAGTCGAAGTACGACGAGAAGACCCGCTGGCCCAAGGGTTACAAGCCCTAGCCCCGCTCCCGCGCGCGGTCGATGCGGATGCGCAGCTCGGGGTCCTCCAGCCGATTCGCGATGGCGGCGGCCCGGGCCAGCGTGCGCTCCCGGCCCGGAGCGCCCTGGATGCGTGCGACCATCCGCAGGCCCATCACCCGCAGACGCACATAGCCGCCATCTCCTGCATGCTCACAGGCGCGTTGCGCGAGCTGGAGGGCTTCCTCACGCTCCGCGCTTCACGTCCGAATCGAGCCGCGTCAGCAGATTCGTGGCCTCGCTCCTGGCAGGGCGCGAGCACGTCCCCAACCTGACGCTGCTGGGAACAGCGACGCATGGCCCGTTCCGTTTCTTCGGACTCGGGGGGAACCTGCTTCCCAATCTGCTGGGAGCTGACGCGCCCATCGACGGAGGCCGCGGGAAGATTCACGCGACGGCTCGCGACCTCTCTGCGCTGCTGGACTCGGCGCGGCCGAGGGTGCCTGGAGAGGTCCGGGTGCTCGTGACGCACGTGAGCCCAGGAAAGGCGCCGCTGGTGTCATTGCTCGCGGAGGCCCTGGATGTGGACCTCACGGTGTCAGGGCATATGGGGTCGCCCTATGGCTGTGTATGGGATGACTTCGCGATACGCGAGCCCGCCGAAGCGGAGGCCCGCCTCGCCGCCGCCGCGTCCGCGTTTCCGGAGGAGCTGAGGCAGCGGCTTCCGGCTCCAGCGGTGGGCGAGGGGAGGGCGCGTTGGTACCGGGGCACCTTCCACGTCAACCTTCCGGATGCACCGGATGGCCACGCAGTGGCGGAGTTCCGGGAAGGGCGCTTGCGATTGGAGACGGTCTCCGCCGGGTTGCCATTGCGTGGCTGAAGGGGCAGGGGGCCGGTCAGATGCTCCCCCTGCAACGTTGGTTGCCACCGGACGAAGCCGCTTCCTACCTGCGTCCATACGACGGACCGAGGACGAGGCCGCGCGGCGGTACACACCGAAGCGTGGCTGACGGCTCGGCATCGCGGTGCACACCGTGCAGCTCGCTGCACACGGAACGGCATGGTTCCCGGAGGACGCGGCCTCGGGCATGGCGGTTGCTACCGTGTGCCGTATGTCCAAACACCTCCTCATTCTTCTCTGCGTCCTCACCGCGTCCGTGGCCCGGGCGGATCCCTCGTTCCCCAAAGGCGAGACGTGGCTCATGATCGGCCCCCTGTTCAGCAGCTCTGCGCGGGGGTCGGGGCTGGGGCTGGAGGCGTCCCTCAACATCGCGGACGACATCCATGCCCTGGGCGTGTTCGGTCAGGCGCAGCGGATCGAGGATTCACATACCCGGCTGAGCGCGGGCATCCAGGGCAACTTCATGTTGCTGGGGCTGGAGCTGGGCGTGATGCACGAAACGGAGTCCCGGACGCACGTGGCCACCACGGGGCTCCAGATCGCGCCCTACTTCTCCTTCATCTACGGCTCGTTGGGCCTGCGCCTGGGCATCCCGCTTTTCGCCACGGAGGACCAACGGCCCCGGTATGGCTTCGAAGGGGCCGTCGTCCTGAGCCTGAAGCTTCCCGTGCTGTTGGGCGGCACCAGCGTCGCTGCCTTCCCCCATCTGTGAGCCTGATGTGGCCGGCTCCGCGCTACTCCAGCTCCTCGAGTCTGGCCTCACCCAGAAGTGCAGGACCAGGGCTCTACCATCGCATCCCCCCAGGCCAGGCGGTCTGGGCCTACGCCCTCCGCGGTGACCTGACGCAACTCTGCGAGCCTGGCGCGCGCAGCGTCGGCGCTCAGTCCGAGCTGTCGCAAGAGCGCGTAGCCGAACATGCCCGTGCGGTGAATCCCCGCCGAGCAGTGGATGACCAGCTTGCCGCCACCCTCGACGATGGCGCTCAGTTGGCGCAACACCTGCCTGAGCTCCTGGGTCCGCTCAGGGGCCGGGACCGCTCCGCCGTGAAACGGAACCCAAATCCAACCGAGGCCCGCTCGGGTCGCGGCCTCGCCACCAGGGGCTTCGTGAGGTCTTTCGCCTTCTCCGCGAGCTTCACGAACTTGGGGAATTTCGAGAGGAGCTTGCCAAGCTTTCCCGCCTTGCCTGCCCACTTCACGATGGCGGCTCCCGCAGTAGCAACCGCCAACACGATCTCGACGATGACGTACCCGATCAGCCAGCCCCGGAAATGCTCACGGCGAAGGAGATTTGGATCGTTCCAGCGGTTGGAGAGAGCCTGGATGCCTGCCTCGGTCAGCGTCTTCAGGTTCAACGATGCCGCCAGATCCCACAGGCCCTTCAAGTCCGATAGGACCTCGCCGCTCAGCAAGCTGTAGACGAGCTTCCATACCAACTCCAGCAGATCAATGAGCCCTGTGAGGAGATCCCAGACGGATTCGAGCGCGCCGTGAATCAGGCCCGCGGAAAAGGCCAGATTCCCCAGGTAGGCGTTCCCAACGTTCGTGGCGACAGCTTTGACGTCCTGCCACAGTTCATACGAGATGGAGCCTGAGCCCACCTTGCCTCGCAGGCTCTTGGCGAACTCCATGCTCGGAATCCAGATGAGGTAGCCTTCACGCGTCTGGGTCTTGTCCCAGGCCGCGTCCTCGGTCGGGTTGTAGATTCCGCGGAGCCCCTGGCCCCGATTCGCCTCGACAAGGACATTGGCATAGTAGCGCTCGTCCTGCCCCCATTGGATGGCGGACCCCTTGTAATGCTGCTTGACGATTGCCAGCGCGCCTTCGCTCTTCTTGATCTTGTAAAAGACGGAGCCGGGGTCGGGTGGGTTGATGCTGATGTATTTCTTGTAGACGAAGCCAGAGTTTCCATCCGCGAGCGTCACGAAGTACCAGTCGCCCGCAAGCTCACGGCTTACGAAAACGCGTGTGTTGAAAGCGAGTTTCTTCTTGAACGTGCCGGTCGGATCGGGCTGGGCTCGAAGGTTCACGCCAGCGCTGTTGGACACCAGGCCGACACTGTAGACCCCTATACCCATCTCGAACGGAAAGCCCTTGGGGCTGTTGGCGTTGCCAATTGTTGAGGCAGGAGTGGAGAGGGTGCTCAGGGCCGCCCAGGTCGAGGGGCCCACGATCCCGTCCGGGCTCAGCTTCCTGTCGAACTGGAACTGTCTGACGGCATAGGCTGTGTCTGTCCCAAAGCAACCATCGATGGGCCTTTTATAGAGCCCAGCCAACCGGAGATGATTCTGGAGGTTTGCTACCGCAGACCCCGAAGAGCCCAAGCGAAGCAATTCTTCGGAGACCTCGAAACTTCCTGTGGGTTGGCCCATCTCCCACCCCTGACCTGAAGTCGCGGTGCGTGTGGGCTTGGACTGTATGAAGACGCATCAATGCGAACGAAGAACCCGGGGAGAGGGATTGGGTCTTGTCGCGCAGTGCCCTGGAGCGTTGGGTGAGGCAGGGCCTCCGATGAGTCTTTTCAGAGCGCTTTGACGTAACCGGAGACCTTCGGATTGCAGGCTCCGACCTTTTTCAGCGCGGCTTCAGCTGCTTTCTTCTCCGAGTGGATGCTCGTCACGACGAACAGCCCCGGCGTCAGGCGCTTGTGCGGCGTGCTTTCGAGGACCAGGAAGCCGCTCGCGCAGGCTTGCTCCAGCTGTGCGCTGTCGCGGGATGCGATGGCTTCCTGGACCGTCTTGAAGCTTCCGATGATGGCCGCGTAGCGCGCGGGCCGGTTCCGGAGCTCCTTCACCACTTTGCGGCCAGCGACATCCCAGCGGTAGGCATCGAGCTTCCACTCGTCGGGCTCGGCGGAGAGAAACGCATACTCCCTGTAGAAGCCCTCGACCGGTGAGCCCGGCGTCAGCGGATACGGGCCGACGTGCGAGCTTTCCGGACCCGCGAAGTTCTCATCTCCGTTCCAGGCTTCCGCCACCCCGCCGTCCTTGACCACGTAGAGACGGTGGTGACGATGGACGTGTTCGAACCCGCCCTGCTGGGTGACGAGGAGTCCCCACTGCCCGGCCTCCAGTCGTACCGGTTGGACGGAGGTCGTGATGTTCTGTTCCTCCTCGCCGGAGGTCCAGCTCGCGGAGGACTCGGCTTGAATCCCGTACGCCATGCCGGCGGGCAGCTTCGCCTTTCGCTTCCCGCCAGCAGCGTCACTCAACTCGAGCTCGAGCTGGCAGGTGTCGCCCGCCTTGTGGCAGCCCGTCGCGCGCAGCACGAACATCGCCCCGGTCGTCTCGCTCGCCTTGAAGCGCTTGAGCTCCTGTGCCGCGGGCTCGGCGCTGACCGCCCGCGGAACGCTCGCGCCCAGGAGCATGATGAACACCGAACCCAGCGCGGACCGACTTCCAAAACCCATCTCTCCTGCCTCCCTGATTGCGACCTCAGTGTCCTCCGCCAGAGAGTTTCACGCCGCCGGTCGGGCCTCCAGGGGGCACCCAAGGAGTACAGTGCCGCCCTTTCGCGAGAGGGAGGGGAGCGCATGGGCTGCTACGTGTTGGGTCTCCAGGAGATTGACCAGACGCAGGTCGCGGTCGTGGGCGGCAAGGGCGCGCATCTGGGAGAACTTTCGCGGATCGACGGCATCCGCGTGCCGGCTGGCTTCTGCGTGACGACGGACGCCTTCCAGCGCCTCATGGCAGAAGCGCCGTCCATCGACGAGCAGCTCCAGCAGCTGTCGCGCCTGAAGCCGGACGACCGCGAGCGGATCCGCGCACTCAGCGCTGAGATCCGCCAGACCCTCGAAGGGACCGCCATCCCTGACGATGTGGCGGCGGCGATCACCCACGCGCTCGCCCGGCTCGGCGAGCACGCCGCCTACGCCGTCCGTTCGAGCGCGACGGCGGAGGACCTGCCCACGGCTTCCTTCGCGGGCCAGCAGGACACGTACCTGAACATCGTGGGGACGGCGGCGATCCTCCAGCACGTCAGCCGGTGCTGGGCCTCGCTCTTCACCGAGCGGGCTGTCATCTACCGCATGCGGAATGGCTTCGACCACCGCAAGGTCCGCATGGCGGTGGTCGTGCAACAGATGGTCTTCCCGCAGGCGGCTGGCATCCTGTTCACCGCCGACCCCATCACCTCCCACCGGAAGGTCGCCTCGGTGGAGGCCAGCTTCGGCCTCGGCGAGGCCCTGGTCTCCGGACTGGTGAACGCGGACTCCTACAAGGTGCGGGACGGCGAGGTCATCGCAAAGACGGTCGCCACCAAGCAGCTGGCCATCCACGCATTGCCGACAGACGGGACTCAGGAACAAGCGATCGCGCCGGACCTGCAGCAGCAGCCCGCGCTGACGGATGAGCAGGTCGTGCGGCTCGCCCAGTTGGGCCGGCGGATCGAAGCGCACTTCGGCCGCCCCCAGGACATCGAATGGTGCCGGGTCGATGACGCGTTCTTCTTCGTCCAGAGCCGGCCCATCACCACGCTGTTCCCCATCCCCGTGGCCAGCGACCCGGAGAACCACGTCTACGTCTCCGTCGGTCATCAGCAGATGATGACCGACGCCATGAAGCCCCTGGGGCTCTCCCTGTTCCAGCTGACGGCCTTGCGGCCGATGTTCGAGGCCGGCGGGAGGTTGTTCGTCGACGTCACCCAGCTCCTGGCATCGCCAGCGGGCCGCGCGGTCCTCGTGGAGGGCCTGGGGAAATCCGATCCGCTGATCAGGGATGCGCTGCAGACCCTCCTCGGACGCAGCGACTTCATCCGGCCGCTCCCGGACGCGAGTCCCGTCAGGCCTCCTGCTGGCGGCGCACCCGCCCCGATTGAAACCGACCCGGCCATCGTCGACGAACTGATTGGCCGCAATCAGGCCTCCATCGCCGCCTTGAAGCGCGACATCCAGACGAAGTCCGGGGCGGCGCTGATCGACTTCATCCTGACGGACATCCAGGAGCTGAAGCGGCTCCTGTTCGAGCCGCGAAGCCATCAGGTCATCATGGCCGGGATGGAGGCCACCTGGTGGCTCAACGATCAGCTGCAGGCGTGGCTGGGCGAGAAGAACGCCGCCGACACGCTCACGCAGTCCGTCCCCAACAACGTCACGTCGGAGATGGGGCTGGCGCTCCTGGAGGTCGCGGACGTGATCCGCCCGCATCCGGACGTGGTGGCCTTCCTGCGCCAGGTCGAGGACGAGGGATTCCTGGACGCGATGGACACGCTCGCTGGCGGCCGGGAAGCGCGAGACGCCATCCGCGCCTGGCTCGACAAGTACGGCATGCGCTGCGCCGGCGAAATCGACATCACGAAGCCGCGCTGGAGCGAACGGCCCTCCACGCTCGTGCTCATCCTCCTGGGCAACATCCAGAACTTCGAGCCGGGGGCCGGCGCGCGGCGCTTCGAGCAGGGACGTCAGCAGGCCTGGAAGAAGGAACAGGAGGTGCTGGAGCGCCTGCGGGCCTTGCCGGACGGAGAGGGGAAGGCCGAAGAGACAAAGCGGATGATCGACCGGGTCCGGACCTTCATGGGGTACCGGGAGTATCCGAAGTACGGCATCGTCAACCGATACCTCGTCTACAAGCAGGCCCTGCTGGAAGAAGCCGAGCGCCTCGTGAAGGCCCAGGTGCTTCGCGAGAAGGAAGACATCTTCTACCTCACGCTCCAGGAACTCCACGACGTCGTGCGCACGAGCCAGGCGGATGAGCTGCTCATCCGTCAGCGCAAGGACGCGTTCAGGTCGTATCAATCACTCACACCGCCCCGGGTGCTCACGTCGGAGGGCGAGGTCATCGCCGGGGCATACCGCCGCGACGACCTGCCGGCCGGCGCGCTGGTTGGCCTTGCGGTTTCCGCCGGGACCATCGAGGGGCGGGCCCGCGTCATCCTGGACATGGCGGAGGCCAGGCTCGAAGCGGGCGACATCCTGGTCACCTCCTTCACGGACCCGAGCTGGACGCCCTTGTTCGTGTCCATCAAGGGCCTGGTGACGGAGGTCGGCGGCCTGATGACCCACGGCGCGGTGATCGCACGGGAGTACGGCTTGCCAGCCGTCGTGGGCGTGCAGCAGGCCACCCGGCTCATCCGGGACGGGCAGCGGATCCGTGTGCATGGGACGGACGGCTACGTCGAGCTCCTGTCATAGCCAGACAGGGACTACTCGGCGACGTACACGAGGGTGTCCCCCTGGTAGAAGGGACGGTAGCGGACGCCGCCGCACTGCTGGTAGGCGACGCCGCCCACCGTCGAGGCCGCGCAGCCCGCGGGGAGCGACGTGACGGTTTGCGCGCCCACCGGTGCCGCCACCACGGCCGTGTTGTTGCCGGAGTAGGCGTCCTGCCGGGTGGCCGTGCGTCGCGAGGTGCGCCGCGCCACCCGGCGCGACGTGCCGTAGTTCTGGGCCAGGGCCACCTCCGGGAGCACCTCTCCCAGGAAGAAGAGCCCCAGCAACATCGCCGCCGCCCGCTGGCGGGGCTTGCGCGTGTGCGTCGTCATTTCGAGCCTCCTTGCTGCGATCCGCCCTTCGAGTCCGGTGCGAGGAACGACACGCGCGCGGCATCACGTGGGGGCGTGAACTGGAACTGGTCCGGGGTGAGCTTGGGCGACAGGTTCCACTCGGACAGGGTCACCGAGTACTGCGGTGCTCCCGGCAGGTCCCGCGAGGTGATGACGTACTTGAGCGGCAGGGGCCGCGGGCCGTCCTCGACCCACAGTTCCCAGTCCACGCCGTCGCGGTTGCGGAACGCCAGGTGGTGCACGGGCACGCCGTTCACCTTGGCGCAGCCGAGGTATTTCCCCGAGCGCACGTCCTCGGTGAGCGCGGTGTAGGGATTGCTGACGAGCAGGTCACCCCCGGGCGCATCCAACCCGAGCTTCTGCGAAGCCATGTCCAACGTGGCATCCAGGGTGGAAGGGGCGGGCGTCGTCGCATAGACGTTGGCCTGCTCGCCTTGAACCGTGAGCCGCTGGCCGTCATAGAAGAGGTGGAGTCTGGCCAGGTCTCCAGCGCGGTCCACGCGGAGCCGGTTGGGCCGCTGCAGGCGCACGTCGCCCGCGCGCTGCAGTTGGACTTTCTGCCCCGAGTCGAGCACTTCATCGAGCGTCCCCTCGGTGCGGACGGAGAACTCGCGCTGCTCGGCCAGGAAGTCGCTCATCTGGCGCAGGATGCGCTGGGCCTGGGGATCGATCCTGGCATCGGACTCGGTGCGCTCGGCGGTTGCCTGCTCCTGCTGTGCGCCCGCGAGCAGGGGTGTTGTCCCCAGGAGCAGGGCGAGCAGGGGCCCGCACCACCTCTTCCTCAACCTCGCGCTGCTACCTGTGTCTGTCATGAACCCCTCCAGTCCCCAGGACGTTGGGGACATGGCCGTGGGGCTCAAAGGCTCACCGGTTCAACCGCCGCGCTGTCTGGTGCCTTGCAAAAGGCCGCCACCGCGGACCGACATCAGTGGGCGACCTTGCCAGGCGGGGGCGCGTCGCCGTTGTGGTGGCGCACGTGGGCCGAGGTGTTCCGGATGGCCAACTCCTCCATGGTGGCGAAGGTGCGGAAGGCCCACCAGCCCAGACTGAACCACGGAGGGGAGTCGAGCTTCCCTTTGACGGCGATATCCACCGCGCCCGCCGCCGCGAAGCCCAGCGCCGCCAGCGCGCCCAGGTCCACGTGGCCCTCGGTGGCGCGTAGCACCTCCACGTTGAGTCCCTTGATGAACAAGGTGGCCGCTCGCGCCACGCCGCTGCCCTTCTCGAGGGACCGCAGCAGGGCGTCCCCGTCGGGCAGTTCCTCTCCAGGGCGCACCACCGTGTCCACTCCGGTGCTCCGGCACACCTCCTCTATCAGGCGCTCGACGCCCATTTCCTCGGGGTCGTGCATGCACAGCACGCTGCCGGTGAAGGGCCGCACCTGCACTTCGTTGATGCCCTCCACCCGCAGCAGGTCGTCCGCCAGCGACGCAGCCTCCTTCCCGTCGCGCCGCAACCACGGCAGCCGCAGGCGGGTGCGTCCCGGTGACGTGTGGATGACGTGGATGCTCTTCGTCATGTGCGCTCCCTAGGCCCTGGCCTCGTCCGTGGGCCGCGTGCGGCCGCCTCCGCGAGCCCTCGCTTTCGCCTCCGCCATCAGGTCCTCGACGTCCTCGTGCTTCATCGCGACGCGCGCGAGCACCAGGTCGACGAAGTGGTAGGCCGAGGTGGCCACCTCCACGAGGAGCGGCCGCAGATGCTTGGTCATCAGCACGGTGCTCGCGCCCGCGCCGTAGCCCATGAGAAAGGAGGGAAGGTCGAACTTCATGAAGGTGTCTCCAGGGAAGAGGTTGTGTTTGTGACCCGCCGCGCTCGTCGCACCACCCGAGCGCCCCCCGCGGGCGTCGCGCCCACCAGGGCCGGTAGGAACAGCCCCGCGCCACCCGCCGTACCGCCCGTCTTCTCGTGAGCAGCGGCATCCCCGGTGGCGCCGGAGGCCGGTCGAGGATGGCCCCGCAGGTCGGGGACCTCCAGGCGCAGCCTGCGCGCCGCGGTCGAGTGGCGCACCACCCTCGCGGTCGCGCACTGCCCATCCATGAGGAACACCATCATTCGCGACCCCCCACCCGGGGTTCCGAACGTGGGGATGGCGGCCCTCCGGAACAACACGGCCCGGTGGGCCAGCGAAGGCCGTGGGGGTGACACCTGGTCCACCCTCAGGGCGGAGTGGCCCGCGTTGAGGGCAGGGTCAACCGGAGGAGCGGCGGCGCTTGACGGCCTTGGGGGTCTCCGTCGTCCGGGCGAAGTGGAGCATCTGGTAGAGGCTCAGCAGCATCATCGTCACCGCGCGGGACGCATCCGGAGCAGGGGCTGTGTCAGCCGGCGCGTCCTTCGGGACAAAGGGAAGCCAGGACTCCTCCAGCCGGATTCGCAGCTGGAGTCACTCCCCGGTGATGCGCAGCCGCTGAAGCTTCGCACCGGGCGGAAGGCGCACCGCATGCCCGGCCCGCTTCAATGCCAGCGCCGCGAGGTCCGGGTGCCGCTTCGCCTTCACGCGCAGCCGGACGTCCAGGAACAGGGTGTCGTACTCCTTGGCCTTCTTGCGACGCCGGGGTCCGTTGGGTCCGCGGTCGCTGATCTTGTTCCTGCGGCGCTCCACCGCGCTCAGCTTCAGGTGCGCGCCATCCGCCAGCCGCGTCTCCAGCGTGAGCCACGGATCCAGCACATCCGACGATGTCTTCGAAAGGAGCTTCAGGTCATAGAAGCTGGAACCGGGGCCCTCCGGACGAGGGTCGGGACGAAGCCGCAGGCGCACGGGCGTGTGGGGGGCGAGGTCCTCTTTGAGGCGCAGGAGCACCCGGCGGACCAGCTCCGGCCGGCGGTCCAGCGCATCGCCAGGATGGCCCTCCGCGTGGAAGCGTCTGGGAAGCAGGCTGCGAAACCACAGCACCGCCCCCAGACCGAACGCCAGGACTCCCGCCACGATGGACAGGGGGCCGTCGAAGGTACCGGCCACCCACAGGAGCAGGAGGAAGACGCCGATCCTCGCCAGCGAGCCCAGCCGGTGCCCCACGCGGCTCCGGAAGCGGCGGGCCTTCTGGGTCGGCGGGAGCACCGCCAGGGCATCCAACACGCCTGACAGGGGAGCCTCGAGCTCCAGGGCCTGCAACTTCGGGTTGATGCCTTCAACGGATGCCACGCAGCCCCTCTTTCCAGCATGGGCGTGTTCGGGTGCGGGCATGTTAGCTGCTGATGCGCGCCACGGGGCCGGCTCACCTCCCCGGGAGGGCCGCTCGGAACTCCCTCAGGCTTGCCTCCAGGTCCCCTCGCGCCGCATCTCCAGGGGGGAGGGCGCTTTCGGGCCGGGCCATGAAGGACTCCACTCCCTCCAGGACGGCACGGCAGAGCTCGTCGGACTCCACCTCGCCCAACGACGCAGTGCCGCACTGGATGGCGATGCGGCCCTTTCTCGCCCGCTTGAAGTGCAGGCTGAACGACGAATCAACACCGTCGAAGACGTGGTCTGTCGCGCCGCCCGTCACCAGCGACTTGAGTCCGTCGAGCAGCCCCGTGAAGGAGATGGCGAGCATCATGGCCTGATCCGGAGACCTGCCCTTGGAGGTGCAGGTCCCCGCGTCGCTCGTGAACGTCATGTGCCCCAGGTCGAAGCCCGTCCGGCCGGGGTCATGTGCGTCGAGCCATTCACACTCCAGTCGGAACATGTCAGGGCCTCACGGGGTGGCCGGCGGGGTGCCGGTGGGAGTGGGAACATGGTTGGTCGTTCCCCGAACCGGGAACGCCGAGATGACCCGGTTGCCGTCGGCCGAGTCCACGATGACACGGATGAGATCCTTCTGGTCGTTGACCTTCGTCTTCATCTCGAAGGTCTGCAATTGCCTGCCGGGCTGCGACTGGCGGGTCCCGTACTTGACGACATCCTCGGCGGCCTTGGTGATCTGCTGGCGCGTGGTCCCCGGCGCGTAGAGGTCGCCATGCCCGGCGGGGTGGTTGCCCGTCACATGGCGCGCGTCGATGTGGATCCACCCCTCCTTCAGATTCCCATCCTCGATGCGCGGCATCTCCCGGTG
>NZ_RAWF01000209.1:0-17578 GCF_003612075.1 Corallococcus sp. CA041A | reverse complement strand
CCCCCGCCGCCTGTGGGTCCGCCACCCGAGGGTCCGCCACCGGTCATGCACGCGGGCCCGAATCACGCGCCCCCGCCGCCTGTGGAACCGCCTCCGCCCCCCGTCGCACAGACGCTTCCGCCGGACGCGGTGACGGCCGGTAATGGCACGCCAGCGAACGTCGACCCCCATGTGCAGCAGACCAAGGCTCCAGGAAAGACTGGCGGCAAGACGCAGTCTTCGCGCATCCCCCTGGAGCCTACCGACGACATCGCGCTCAGCGCGCTGAAGGAAGCCCGTGCCGCGGATGCGCGGAACGACGTGGACACCGGTGTCCGGATGGCCCAGCGCAGCTACGCGGCTCAGAAGAACCTGGCCGCGCACCATCTGGCCATCAAGCTCCGGTGCCAGTCCAAAGACATGGTCAACGGTCCTGCTGAACTCTCGAAAGTCCCCAAGTCGGACCTGACGGCGCGGCTCATCGAGCTATGTCGGAGCAATGGTATTGAATTGCCGAAGTGAGCGAACACCGCCCGTCCGCGAAACCACGGACGGGTGAGGGGGATACACCAACATGAAATGCATCGTCGCCGTGGCCGTGCTGGCCACCCTTCTGGGCACCCTGCCCGCCCGGGCCGCGCCGCCCGCTCCCGTGGAAGCCGGCAAGGTGTTCGTCGGTCCGCAGGGAGAACTGGTCGCCGTCGTTCCCCTCGCGCCCCGTGAGCAGAAGAAGTTCCTCCTGCGCATCCAGGGCACGGGCTCCGTGCTGGACAACCTGGTCCTCCCCTACACCCTGAACGACTGGAGCAGCCCCAGCACGCGGCGCCAGAACTACACCACCCAGTGGCACGGCAAGGACTACTCGCCGCTCGTCGTCGTGGGCACGCGCACGGAGCTGTACTTCCCCGGCGGCCCCGGCAACGGCATCACCGTCCAGTTCGACGAGGCGCGCTCCCAGAAGCTCAAGCCGGAGGAGGTTTACGCCCAGCACCAGCAGCAGACCCAGAGCGGCCAGCTCGCGAAGCTGATGGCCTTCGACCGCAAGGCGGAGGAAGCCGTCCACGACACGGCCTACTCCGAAGCGCTCCAGGAGCTGAACACCACCTGCGGCACCTCCGTGGCGGGCGCCATCGACTGGACCACCGTCACCGAGCCCTTCCTCAAGGCCCAGAAGATCTCCCGCTACTGCGTCTTCCCCCTCACCGCGCTGAAGGCCCTGTGCGAAGTCTCCGAGGAGGCCCGCGGCACCGTGAAGGCCCGCCTGAAGCAGATGGACTGCCGCTTCGGCGCCGCGCTGGAGCCCGCGCTTCAGGGCGACCGCTTCGTGTGGACCACCACCCCGGAGGCGACCCAGCAGGAGAAGGCCGCCATCCGCTACTTCAAGAAGCACCTCTAGGCCCGCGCACCATGCTCTTCCAACGCATCCTTCCCGTGGCCGTGCTCCTTTCCGCCACTCCCGCCGCCGCCGTCGAACCGCCGTGGGGCAAGGCGGAGAACCTGGGCCAGCGCATGCTCCTGGAGGCCACCGCCGTCTGCACCGACGGCCGGGGCCACTACGTCGTCTCCGTGCCCCGCGAGGACACTGACGACCTGGAGGATCAGCTCTACTACGGCGACGGCAAGTCCCTGGTCGTGGTGCCGCGCCCCCGCAGCAGGAACCTGTCCGCCACCACCTTCCAGGATCCGCGCTTCTTCAACCCCAGCGGCACCGCCGACTACGACGGCGTGGACCTGCGGGTGCACTCGCAGCTGAACGTGGACACGAAGGAGCGCACCTGCTCCCTGCGCTGCGGCGAGCGCAAGGTGGCGCTGGAGATGGTCCCCGGCGCGCAGGCGCGGGAGCTGCTGCGCAAGGCCACCTACGTGCCCAACCCGCAGAAGTTCGTCCCTCACGCGCTGCTGCGTGACTCGGAGGGCACGTACTACTACGTGGACAAGGGCTCCTCGTCCGCGGAGTCCCGCAACTTCCGCGTGTTCATCGGCCCCCGTGGGGACCTGAAGCCGCAGAAGATGACCAACGTGGTCGCGGACTCCGAGGGCGAAATCTTCACCACCAAGAAGGGCCAGCTGCGGCTCGTCATCGACCGCGCGCAGAAGCCCATCTGGATCGAGAAGGCGCGCAAGGAAGTGGAGCTGCGCAACGTCCCCGTGGAGCAGAACCTGCCCCTCATCTACAACGAGCTGGGTGTCTACACGGGCATCCGGCTGGGCACGCCCTGCGACGACCAGTAGCGGGCGGTCCCGCTAGACGCGCACCAGCAACGCCATCTGGTGCGCGCCGATGCCCAGGCCGACCATCACCAGGTACTTCGTGCGCAGCTGGCGGCGGAACCTGGCCAGCGTCACCGGCATGGACGCGTGCACCATGTTCCCGTACTCCTCGAAGGTGTCCAGGTACTCGCGCGGGCGGATCTCCTGCGCCCAGTGGTCCATCAGCTTGCGCGTGGCCTGGTGGGAGATGAGCGTCACGTCCTCGCGCGCCACGCCGTGCTTCGCGAGCAGCCGCTGCACCAACCGGGGCGGCCCGTTCATCCCCGACTGCAGGAACGCCTTCACGCCCGCCGCGGGGGCGATGCCGTAGGTAGGGTGCGCCAGGCCGGACTCCGGCCGCGGGCCCATCATCATCGCGCCGTATTCGTCGCTGAAGGTGTCCGCGCCCCAGTCCACCAGCGTGAGCCCTTCACCCGCGCCCACCACCACCGCGCCCGCCCCGTCGCCAATGCCAATGGCGTGGCCCTGTGTGTAGTCCACGTTGCGGGTCCACGCGGAGCCCACCGCCACCATCGCTTGCCGGAGGGTGCCCGCGCGCAGGGCCTCCCAGGCCAGCACGATGCCCATCAGGAAGTTGGCGAAGTCCGCGTTCACCGGCACCACCAGCGTGCCCTGGGACAGGCCCAGCTCGCGGTGCACCGCGTACAACTCGTTCGGCGCGACGAACTCCGACACCGACACGTAGCCGTACAGCCGCTCCACGTCCGCGGGCGTCAGCCCCGCGTCCTGGAGCGCGGCGGCGCCCGCCTTCGCGGTGAGCGCGGCCAGCGACTCGCCCTGGCCCAGCACCCTGCGCTCGCGGTTGCCGTAGAAGAGCGCGTGCTCCCCACCGCTTCCGGCGGCGCGGCGCAGCGACTCGAACAGCGGGTCGTCGTTGCCGCGAACGTGCTCCGGGACAGCGGCGCCGACTCCCAGGAGCGCGAAGGTCGCGGCGGTCATGGAGGCTACTTCGCGTCCGACGCCACCGCGGCGAAGCGGTCGCCGTACGGCGGGACCTCGCGGTAGTCGATGTGCGCGACGATGACCTGCGGCTGGCCCGTCTCATCCGCGCGGCGCAGTACTTCCGGCAGCAGCGCGTCCAGCTGGCCGGGGCCATTCACCGTGTAGGCGCGCGCGCCCAGCGACTCGGAGAAGGCCTTCAGGTCCGGGTTGCCCAGGCTGTAGAAGTCATCCTCCAACGGCTGCGTGCGGTCCTGCACGTGCTCGCCGTGGTTCACCATGCCCAGGAAGTTGTCGTTGAGGACGATGGTCACCGTCCCCACGCGGTAGCGCGACGCGGTGATCATCTCCGTGCCGTTCATCAGGAACGCGCCGTCGCCGACGATGGCCACCGCCGCGCGGTCCGGCCGGCCCACCTTGCCGCCGATGACGGCGCCGCAGGACCAGCCCATGGACGACAGGCCGCACGGGTAGAAGATGCGCGCGGGGGGCGTGATGTGCAGCAGGTGCGACGTCCAACCCGTGCAGTTGCCCATGTCGATGTACAGGTCCATGTCCGGGCTCAGGTGCTTGTCGAGCTCCGCCATCAGGTCCTGCGGCTTCACCGAGTCCCGGTCCTGCGGGGTGCGGATGACGGGCGCGGGCTCCGTCAGCGCCATCACCTGCGCCCAGCGCTCCTGCACGCGCGCGCCGCTGGACGGGCCAATCATCTGCCCCAGCTCCGCCAGGCCCGTCATCACCGAGCCCACGTCCGCCACGATGGGCAGCCGCACCGGCAGGAACTGGCCGATGTTGGAGGCGTTCACGTCCACCTGGATGACGTGGTGGATGGCCTGGAAGTAGCGGTGGAAGCTGCGGGAGGCCCACTCACCCAGGCGGCTGCCCAGGACGAGCATCACGTCCACGCCGTCGCGCAGGTACGCCTCGGCGCGCTTGCTGCCGGCCAGGCCCAGCACGCCCAGGGACAGCGCCTCGCGCTCGGAGAACAGCCCCTTGCCGCGCATGCTGGTGGCCACCGGGATGCCGTGCTGGGTGACGAACGCGGTGAACGTGTCGGCGTGCTCCGCCATCGCCTCGCGAGCGCCCGCGCCCAGGAAGATGAGCGGGCGGCGCGCGGTGCGCAGCAGCGTGAAGGCGGCGCGCAGGTCCTCGAAGGGCGCGGTCGCCGGACGCGCGCGGAAGGCGCCGCGCGTGGTGGGAACGGAGGCGCGGTGGATGGGCTGACGCGCGATGTTCGCGGGCACGCTCAGGTGCGCGGCGCCGCCGGGCAGGCCCTGCGCGGTGCGCAGCGAACGCGCCAGCAGCCGCTGGAAGCTCTGCGCGTCCGGAACGATGGAGGAGCTGGCGCACGCCTGGCGGAACATCTCCACCGTGTTCACGCCGTGGGTGCTGCTGCTCTCCTGGATGGCCATCAGGCCCACGCGGTCCGTGGCGATGTTGCCGCTGATGGCCAGCATGGGCACGCCGTCCAGGTGCGCGGAGGCCACGCCCGTCAGCGCGTTGGTGGCGCCCGGGCCCGCCGTCACCATGCACACGCCCAGCTTGCCGGTGGCGCGCGCGTAACCGTCCGCCATGAACGCCGCGCCACCCTCGTGGGACGCGATGATGAAGCGCATGGACTTGTGCTTGCGCAGCGCCTGCTGGAACGGGGCGATGTTGCCGCCCGGGACGCCGAACACCGCGTCCACCTCCTCCGCCTCCAGGTGCGCGATCACGCAGTCGGCGACCGAGAGGTCCTCCACCGTCTTGAAGCCCCGCGCATTCACGTCCCCGTACATCGGGATCGGATCGCCGTGACGAGCCTCCAGCACGTTCGTCTTCCCCTGGGTCGGCGTCTCGTGCCGGAGTGCCTCGACGGGCACCTCGTTCCGCAGGGTGTTCGACGTAACGGCCTGGAGCTCAGCGAACGAGGAGTTGGACATTGAAGGACGTCTCCAAGGCCCCGGAACCCGTGAGGTTCGACGCGGATGCTGCGTCGATTCGCTGCCACCGAGTCCGGGGGGACCTCGATGCCTGTGACAGTGTTGCGGGGATGCTGAAAAACTGCATCCCCTTAATAGCCGAGAAGCGAGCGAGTGTGAAGTAAAATCAGCGGAAAGTTCGCCTGACGCTGGATTCTCAAACTTCGTGACGAGTACCACGTTTACCCGGAGACGTCTCCATCTTCACGGGGAGGACGTGGCTCGCGCGCGTACGCAGGCGCGGCAGGAGTGGATCCACACGCGTGCCGACTGGGGTAGGCTCGTGAGCGCGCTGCCATCCAGCCGGAGTCGCACGGGAATGGCGCGTGCACCACAAAAACAACGTGGGGGTTTCATGGCTGAGAATCTGAGGACGGAGTACGGCTTCCGGCTCAATGCGCCGGGCTACATCACCCCCGCCGAGGCCAAGGTCTGGTTCGAGGACCTTCGCGCCAAGGTGGCGATCAAGCGTGGGCGGCCCTTCGGTCTGATGGTGGACATCCGGGGCCAGAAGGCGAACCCGCCGGAGACCCAGGAGATCATCAAGCAGGCGATGGGCTGGCTCCGGCAGAACGGCATGGTGCGCTCGGCGGTGGTGCTCGACAGCACCGTGGCCCGCCTGATGATGGTGCGCATGGCCAAGCAGAGCGGCGTGTACGAGTGGGAGCGCTACATCGACGCGTCGAAGGACTCCGATTGGGAGCACAAGGCGATCGATTGGATCACGAACGCCACGGAGCCCTCGAAGGAAGAGGACGCGGCGGCCTGACGTCGTTCCCCGGGTGACGGCGGTGGAAGCCTCCTTCCGGTAGAGGCCCACCGCCTCCCCCGCCCGTTCGCGGGCACTGTTCCCCCTCTACCTGCCAGGTCCTGTTCGTGATTCCCGGGTCCCCGCGGACGCCAGGCTGGCTCAGGGCGGTCCTGTTCCTCCTCACCGGATTCCTGGAACTGCGCTGCGCCGCTCCGTCACAGTCGCGTGACACCGCGCGAGCGATGAGTTCCCTGTCAGCGGTTTCCTCCCCTGCCCCTACGGCGAAGGTGTTGCGGGTCCGCGTGTACGCGGACGTGGACCACCGTGCGCGGGGGCTCCATTGGGAACGGGCCGTCGCCGGATGGCTCCAGCGCGCGAGCGAGTCGGTGCGCGGCCCCCTGGGCATCACGTTCGAGCTGGAGTCCGCGCGTGCATGGGATCGGCGCGGCTCGGACGGTCCGCTGGAGCCGGTGCTGGACGCACTGGAGGAAGTGGACGCGGGCGAGGACGTGGACCTCGTCGTGGGTCTGGTGGCGGCGCCCGCGACGTTCAGCGGTGCGCAGCACGAGCTGGGCTTCGCGCGCGTGCTGGGGCGGCACTGCGTGTTGCGCGGACTGAGAGGAGAGCTGCCAGCGGAGGCGCGGCAGCGGCTGGAGGTGGCGGTCCTGCTGCACGAGTGGGCGCATACCCTGGGCGCGCCGCACGTGCGCGATGGACTGGGATGGATGTCGCCGAAGTACGACGCGGGCCAGACGGCCTTCGATGCGCGGACGCTCGCGCTGCTGGGCGCGGGACTCAGGCACCTGCCCGGTGCGCGCGTGGAGCTGGAGGCGCAGAAGGCCTGGGCCCGTGAGCTCCGCGTGACGGTGGAGGCGATGACAGGCCCGGCGTGGGAAGGGCCGGAGCGGGACTTCCTCCTCGAATGGACGGAGCGCGTGCGCACCTCCGCTGTCGTGTTGGGCCCGGAGGGCACGCCCCGCTCGCTGACACCGCTGGAGCGGCAACGGCTGGCGGAGGTCATCGCACTGGAGAAGGCGGGCCGGCCGGAGGTGGCCGCGGAGGCATTGGAGCCGCTGGCCGTGCGGCATCCCCAGAACGAACGCGTGCAGCTGCTGGCGTGCTACCTCGCCGTGCACCTCACGGCGGGGCTGGACGCCACGCGTGAGCGCTGTGAGCGGGCCATCGCGCGGTTTCCCCGCGAGCCCTCCCTGCGCATGAACGTCGCGCTGCTCCACCTGCACGCGGGCCGCTTCGACGAGGCCCGGGACAGTCTGGTGGTTGCGAGGACGAACCTGGAGGCCCGTGCGGACGTGGAGCCCGCGCAGTGGGCGGACCTGGCGGGCCTCTTCCTGCGTGCCCACTGCGTGACGTGGGCGGAGGAGACCGCGGTGCGGGCACAGGGACTGGCGGCTTCCGCGGCCGTGCTGGAACAGGCGGCCCGTCTCCGAAGACAGGTGGCGCTGCCGGCCCGGTCTGATGCGAGCACCGCTGTCGTCGATCCCGCGCGAGAGGGAGCCCTCGTGCGCGCGGTGTCCGACGTGGAGGCGCTGCTGCATGCCGGCTCCTCTAAGTCCGCGCGTGAGCGCATCGCCGCGCTGGCGCAAGCGTATCCGGCGAGTCCCTCCGTCACGCTCCTGCAATGCGAGCTGCACCTGCTCCAGGGGCGCCTGGGCCCTGCGCGCACCGCCTGTGAGCGGGTGCTCGCGTTCCGGGACGATGCGGTGCAGGCGCACCTGCTGCTCGGCGTGCTCGCGACGAACACCCGTGCGCATGCGCGCGCACGCAAGCACCTGGAGCGGGTCATCGCCCTGGAGCCTTCACGCACGGAGGCGTGGCACCTGCTCGCGCGCGAATACCGGGGCACCCGCCAGTTGAAGACGCTCCAAGCCCGCTACCGCGAACAGTTCGCGCGCGACCTGCCGTGAGCCTACGTCGCGACGGACGCGCGCCAGGCGTCCTCGAGCAGAGCGAGCAGGATGATGTCGTTGAACCCGCCCCCGTTCCCATCGACCTGGTAGCCGCGCATCACGCCTTCCTGCTGGAAGCCCACGCGCGTCAGCGCCTTGCTCGACGCGCTGTTGCGGGTGTTCACCATGCCTTCGATGCGGTGCAGGTTCAGGTGCTCGAAGCCGAAGCGGATCAGCGCGGGCAGGATGCCCGACATCACGCCCTGCCCCCACAGTGAGCGCCCCACCATGTAGCCCACCTCCGCTCGGCGATCCTTCTGGCTCCAGTTGAAGAGCGTCATGTAGCCCAGGGGCGTCGGGTCGTCTTCCTTCGACAGCACCCACCGGATGCCCTTGCCCTGGCGCATCGCCTCCAGGTCGCCGGTCAGCTTCTGGTGCAGCGTCTCGCGCGGCACGGGCACCGTGAAGTTGAGGCTCCGTGCCACCTCCGGATGCGAGTACAGCGCGATGACGCCGTCCATGTCCTCGGGTGTGAAGACGCGAAGCCGGAACGGCGTGGGGACGACGGGCAGCGGCAGCGTGGCGTAGGACATGGACATGCGGTGCAGGCCCCCTTCGGTAGGGACGGGATCACCCTACCGGGTGAGCGCCATCACCGCCATGACGATGGCGTGTTCACTCTTCCGTCAGCAGCCGGCGCCGCTCTCGCAGGACGTCGCCAATCGGATCCCACTCCCCCCGCGCCCACGGCAGCACCTCGTCCACCATCACCCGGTGGAGGAAGGCCAGCGCCTCGTCGGACGTGCGCGTCCTGGTGAGGGTGGAGTCCCTCCACCCCTCGTCCACGGTCATGCAGGCGCCGCTCCTCAGCGCCCGGTACGCGGCGAAGGCACACGTCGCCAACAGGTGCTCGGGTTCCCTGGGCGTGAGGCCGGTAAAGCCCACGTGCCGCTTTTCGGCGTCCGCCACCATCAGCGTCGCGTAATGGAGGCACCACGCCGCGTTGAACAACTCCGACGCCAGGAGCTGGCTGGGGACGAACAAGCCGATCTCCATCGCCTTGCGCTGATGCGCCTCATCCGGAGCGAGGACCCACTCCTCCAGCGCGAGGAGGGCCGACTGCGCGCCGTCGTTCTCCGGCCCATGCCTGTCCCAGACACGCGCCGCGACGCGCGCCACCGCCACGCACAACCGGACCTCCTCCTCCTGGCTCAGCGGCCCCAGCGAATCCACCCAGGCCTGCAGTCGGGCGGAGTCCGGATGCTCCGCGTCCACCGGCAGCGGCCCCGGCCCCGCGAGCGCCAGGGCCAGTCGCGGCGAGCCCGGCCCCGCGGTGCGCGCCTCCACGGGCAACGGGACACTCCGGACGATGGCGTCCGCCACCGACTCGGCGTGCACGCGCATGCGCCAGGTAAAGGGATCTCCATGTCCCCGCTTCACGGCATGCGTCACCACGCGCCGCAGCAGGCCCACCGCCGGCCGGGCCCGCGCCCCCATCCCCGCGAGCAGATGGAGCGCGAAGAGCCCCTGCCGAGCTCCGTCCCGGTCATTCGGAAGCAGGCCCACCAGTCCCCGCGCCGTCTTGTCCAGCAGGGGCAGCGCACGCGAGGGCGACAGCCAGGACAACACCTGGAGGGCGACGACGCGGCTCTCGTCGTCCAGCACCACCTGCTCCTCCAGCGCGTGAAGCACCGCCTCGGAAGGCGGGGTGCACCGGCCCAGCAGGCGCAGCGCGGAGCGGCGGACGTAGGGACTCTCGTCCGACAGCCTCTTCAGGGCTTCGTGCAGCACGTCGTCCGGGACGGGACCGTCCAGCGTCGCGAGCGCGTCCAGCGCCGTCGCTCGCGCCTGCCACTGCGTCTTGTCCTGGCAGGCCTCCAGCAACAGCTTCACCGCGAGCCGGGTGGGCCGGGGACGCAGATACACCAGGGCCCGCATCGCCTGCCGCTGGACCCGAGCGCTCGGCCGGGACAAGAGCCCCATCACGGCGGGCACCGCGCACCGGGGCGGCGGGCTCGGCGCCATCAACGCCTCGAGCACGTTCAAGCGGATGTTCGCGTCCGCGGACTCCTTCTCCGCCAGTTGGGGATTCGCCAGCACCTCCAGCAGCGCGGGCACCGCCCCCAGGCCAATGGCCCTCAGCGCTTCGTGCGCGTCGTACGTGTCTCCCCTCCGCAACCGTCCCTGCGCCACCAGCTCCGCCACCCACTCCCGGGGCGTGCGGTCCGCGTGCCGGAAGCCCGAGCGCACCATCAGCGCGTCCAGCCTGCGCAGCGAAGCGAGGTCGTCTCCGGAGGCCTGCCGCCGCGCCTCCGCCAGTGCGTCACCCATCCCGGCTCCCTACTCCGCGCGCATCGCCTCCACCGGATCCAGCCGCGCCGCGCGCGACGCCGGGTAGATGCCGAAGAGAAGCCCCACGCCGCAGCTCATCCCCAGCGACAGCGCCACGGCCCACGCCGGCACGCTCATGGGGAACAGCAGCACCCACTTGCCCAGGAAGACGAACCCGAAGCCCAGCCCCAGCCCCAGCACCCCACCCACGAGCGACAGCATCACCGCCTCCGTGGCGAACTGACCCAGGATGCGGCGGCGGCGCGCGCCCAGCGCCTTGCGGATGCCAATCTCCCGCGTCCGCTCCGTCACCGACATCAGCATGATGTTCAGGATGCCGATGCCGCCCACCACCAGCGACAGCAGGCACACGCCCACGCCCGCGAGCGCGATGACCTGGGACAGCTCGTTGAAGGACGCCGTCATGGACTCGTTGGTGTGCAGCTCGAAGTCGTTCGGCTCCTGCGGCGTGAGGCCCCGGCGGCGGCGCATCAGGTTCACCACTTCGTCCTGCGCCTTCTGGAACGACGCCCCGTCGCGCGCCTGGATGTCGATCTCCACCGAGCGGTTCTTGCCGTAGAACTGCTGGAAGGCGCGCATGGGCAGGATGGCCTGGTTGTCCTGGCTGGCCATCCCCATGACGCTGCCGCGCTTCTGCAGCACGCCAATCACCTGGAACGGCCGGCCCTGCAGCCGCACCTCGGAGCCCACCGGGTTCATGCCCGGGAAGAGCGTGTCCGCCAGGTCCACGCCAATGACCATCACCGGGCGGCCGTCCAGCGTCTCCGTCTCGTTGAAGAAGCGGCCGGTCGCCACGACGACGCCGCTCGTCTCCAGGTACGTGGGCTCCGTGCCCAGGATGCTCACCGAAGGAGGCGTCTCCCGGAACGCCGTGGTCAGCTTCTTGCCCCACTCCTGGGCCAGGGGCGTGGCCGCGCTCACGGAGGGACACGACTCCATGATGGCGCGCACGTCGTCGCCGAGCAGGTCCTTGCGCTTGGCGTACTTCGCCCAGTTGATGCGGCCGAAGCCGGTGGGCCACTTCGTCACCTCGAAGGTGTGCGCGCCCAGGCTGCCCAGGTTCTTGTTCACCTGTTCGCGGAGGCCCTCGATGAGGGCCATCATCGTGATGACGGTGGCCACGCCGATGACGATGCCCACCAGCGTCAGGAGCGAGCGCAGCGGGTTGCCCAGGAAGGTGCCGAGCGCCAGCCGCAAGTTGTCCAGGAAGGCCCGCATTGCCCTATTCGTAGCGGAGCGCTTCCACCGGGTCCAGCCGGGCCGCACGCGCGGCCGGCCAGATGCCGAACAGCAGGCCCACCAACGCCGCGAACGCCACCCCGCCCACCACCGTGCCCGGGCGCACGTCCGCCGCCAGCGGCGTCACCAGTGACACGATCTTCGCCGTGCCCAGCCCCACCGTCGTCCCCAACAAGCCCCCCACCGCGGACACGCTGGAGGCCTCCATCAGGAACTGGAGCACGATGGTGCGCTGGCGCGCGCCCAGCGCCCTGCGGACCCCAATCTCCCGCGTCCGCTCACGCACCGACACCAGCATGATGTTCATGATGCCGATGCCGCCCACCAACAGGGTGATCAGTCCCACGCCCGTGGCCACCGCGTAGAGCGCGCCGGTGAGCTGCTCGTAGGTCGCCGCGAGCGAGTCCGTCCGGTTGACGTTGAAGTCATCCGGCTGGCCCGGCGGCGTCGCGCGCACGCGCCGCATGATGCCCACCAGCTGGTCCTCCACCTTCGCCATCTGCCCCGCGTCCGCCACGGCGATGGCGATCTGCATGGGCCGCCCCTTGCCGAAGTTGGAGTTGAAGGTCTTGAACGGCATGAACACGGACATGTCCATGTTCTCCGCCACGACCTTCCCCTTGCGCCCCAGCGTGCCCACCACCTGGAAGGGCCGCCCGTCGATGCGCACGGTCTGCCCCAGCGGGCTGATGCTGGGAAAGAGCGAGGCGGCCACGTCCGCGCCCAGCACCGTCACCGCCCGGTTCACCTCTTCGTCCGCGCGGGTGAGGAAGCGTCCGGACACCACCTCGTAGTTGCCGATGGCCAGGTAGTCGCTCCACACGCCGTTGATGCGCACGTTGGAGACCTGGAGGGCGCCGTGCGACACGTCGGACGTGCGCAGCACCGCCGGGGAGATGGCGGTGATGAAGTCCGCCTGGGCGCGCAGCTGCGCCACCTGCTCCAGCGTGAAGTTCTTCCGGTTGCGGTAGAGCCACCAGTTGCCCTTCACCATCCAGGGGTACTTGGAGATGAAGATCGTGTTCGCGCCCAGCGTGGCCAGCTGCTTGTCGAACGACGCGTTGAGCCCCTGGATGATGCCGACAATGGCCAGGAGCGTCGCCACGCCAATGCCGATGCCCAAGGTCGTGAGCACCGTGCGCATCCGGTTCGCCCGGAGGGAGAACACCGCGATGCGGGCCCCCTCCAGCACGTCCACGCGGAAGCCCTTCCGGAAGCTCACGCGGTGCCCGCCTGGGGTGCCGCGTGCACACCCAGCGCCACCTCCGGCCCCGGCCCGTCCGCGACGATCTCCCCGTCGCTCAACCGGATGGCCCGGGGACAGCGCGCGGCCAGCTTGGGCTCGTGCGTGACGAGCACCAGCGTGTGCCCCGCGCGGTGCAGCTGCTCGAAGAGCTTGACGATCTCCTCGCCGGTGGCCGAGTCCAGGTTGCCCGTGGGCTCGTCCGCCAGGAGCATGGACGGCTCCGACACCAGCGCCCGCGCGATGGCCACGCGCTGGCGCTGACCGCCCGACAGCTCGTTGGGCCGGTGGTGCATGCGGTGCGTGAGCTGCACCTTGTCCAGCGCCGCCTTCGCCCGCTCGCGCCGCTCCTTCGCGCCCATGCCCCGGTACACCAGCGGCAGCTCCACGTTGGCGAGCGCCGTCTCCCGGGGCAGCAGCTGGAACGTCTGGAAGATGAAGCCGATCTCCACGTTGCGGATGACGGCCAGGTCGTCGTCGTCCATGCTCGACACGTCCTTGCCGTTGAGCATGTAGCGGCCGCTCGTGGGCGTATCCAGGCAGCCCAGCACGTTCATGAGCGTGCTCTTGCCGGATCCGGACTGGCCGATGATGGCCACCCACTCCCCCCGCTGGATGCCAAAGGACACGCCGCGCAGCGCGCGCACCTCTTCACCGCCCACGAAGAAGGCCCGCGTGAGCCCCTCCACCTGGATGAGGGGGCCCGCGTCCGGTGCAGGGGCCGACGTCACGACTTGCCCTTCGCCGCGGCCTTCTCCGGCTCGCGCACCGCGTCCCCGTGGGACAGCTCCTTGGACAGCGTGCGGTAGGGGCCTTCCACCACGCGGTCCCCGACCTGCAGGCCCTCCAGCACCTCCAGCTCCGTGTCGGAGGCGATGCCGGTGCGCACGCGGCGCACCTGCGCCTTGTTGTCGTTGTCCACCACGAACACGACCTTGGCCAGCGACTCCGTGCGGCGCTTGGCGGTGAGGGACGTGCCCTCCACCGGCGCCTGGTAGTCCGGCAGCGAGCGCTCCGCGCGCACCGTGACGGCCTGGATGGGCACCAGCACCGCGTCGTTGTGCGTCTCCGCGCTGATGCGCGCCTCGGCGCTCATGCCGGGGAGCACGCCCGGCGGACGCGCGTCCAGGGCGACGGTGATGGGGAAGCTCGTCACTTCGGCCTCCGTGCCCGGGTTCTTGATGGTGGCCTTCTGGGCGATCTCCACCACGGTGCCGGTGAAGGACTGGCCCTCCAGCGCGTCCAGCGTCACCTCCGCGGGCTGGCCGTACTTCAGGTGGACGACCTCGTGCTCACCCACCTCGAACTTCACCTCCATCTGGTTGAGCGCGGCGATGGTCATCACCACGTCCTCGGAGAAGTCGGAGCCGCGCACGCGCTCGCCCACTTCACGCGTCAGCTCAATCACGTTGCCGTCGATGGGGGACAGGAGCGTGGTGCGCGCCAGGTCCGTGGAGGCCTGCTCCAGCACGGCGCTGCTCTGGGCCACGCGCTGCTTGGCGGCCGCGAGGCGCGCCGCGGCGGTGTCCGCCACGGCCTGGGCCTGCTCCACCTCCGCGGCGGACGCGAGCCCCTTCTCCGCGAGCCCCTTCACGCGGCCCAGCTCCGCGCGCTGGCGCGAGGTGTCCACCTCCGACACCTGGACCTCGGAGCGGGCGGCGTCGCGGGACGCGGTGGCCTGCTTCACGGCCGCCTCGTAGTAGCGCTTGTCGATCTGCCCCAGCACCTGCCCCTTGGTGATGGGGTCACCGTCCTTCACCTTGAGGGCGACGAGGTCGCCGGACAGGTTGGAGGAGATCTTCACCGTGGTGGCCGCCTGCACCTTGCCCGCGCCGGTGATGGTGCGGGTGATGGTGCCCTTGCGGGCCTTGGCCATCTGGACTTCCTGCGTCGGGGGCGGCCGGTCCCGCAGGCCGCCCACGGTGATGGCCACCGCTCCAAGCAACAGCGCGCCGGCGATTGCCGCCTTCCACCACGTCATTGTGAGTCTCCCGGGTTCAGCGTGCCCATGGCCCGGAACAGGGCATAGCGGGCGATTTCGACATCGATGCGGCTCTGGAGCAACACCAGCTCCGCCTGGGTCAACTTGAGCTGCGCGTCTCGCACGTCCAGCGTGGAGCCGGCGCCCGCGCGGAAGCGCTCCTCCGCCAGGGCCAGGCCCTGTTGGGCGACCGCGCGGTTGTCCGTCGCGAGCTTCGCGGAGGCAATCTGTCCTTCCAGCACCTGGTGGGAGCGGCGCACCTCCGCCTCCAGCTCCCGCGCCGTCTGCGCGAACGTCAGCTCCGCCTTGCGGATGTTGACCTGGGCGCGCGCGGACTGGGCATCCGTGTTGAAGCCGTTGAACAGGTCCCACGTCAGCGTGACGCCGCCGTTGAAGATGTTGCCGTAGCCGGGCTCGCTGAAGAACGGGCCCAGGTCCTGGCTGTTGTGCGAGTACCGCGCGGACAGGCCCACGCGGGGGATGTAGTCCCCCTGCACGATGGCCCGCTGCAGCTCCGCCACCTGCACGCGCTGCTGGAGCGCCTTGAGCAGGGCGCGGTGCTCGCGGGCCGTCTTGATGGCGTCATCCAGGGCGGGCGCCGGCGCGGGCTCCTGCTGGAACACGCCGGGGTCCACCGCCTGGAGCAGCTCCGTGCCGGGGCGCGCCAGCCACACGGCCAGCTGCACCTGGTCCGCCACCAGCTGGTTCTGGCGCTGCACGATGTTGATGCGGTCGTTGCCCAGGTTGACCTGGGCGGCGATCTCCTCGGACTTGCCCACGCGGCCCGCCTGGAAGAGGGCGCGCGCACGCGCCAGCTGCTCCTCGCTTTGCTTCGCGGTGGCGTTGAGCACGCCCAGCGTGGCCTGCGACAGGAACAGGTTGAAGAAGCGGCGGATGGCCTCCAGCTCGGAGGTGTCCGACTCTTCAATGGACTGGTTGCGCGTGGCGTCCACGTTGACGCCCGCCTGCTCCAGCTGCTTCCAGAGGCCCCGGTTGTAGATGACCTGCGACACGCCCAGGGACGCGAAGTAGCTGTCCGCCGTGTTGGAGGTAGCCACCACCTCCCGCGTGACGGTCTCCGTCTCACTGATGGGGACGGTGAAGACCTGCCGTCGCCGGCCCACGTAGTCCAGGCTGGGGCCCAGGTTGAGCTGCACCTGCGGCAGGAGGCCGGAGCGCGCCACGCGCTGGTCCTCCTGGGCCACGGCGACGTCCAACGCGGCCTGGAGCGCCTGGGTGTTCTTGCGGCCCAGCTGGCGCGTCTCCTCCAGCGTGATGGGCGTGGCGGTGAGCAGCGTCGCGACAACGAGGAAGGCGCTCACTGCGCACCTCCCGCCGGCAGGCCGATGAAGAAGACACCCACGTACATGAGGTACATCACCCCGATGAGCACCAGCGCGCGCCCGAGGCGCATGCCGGTGGCGGTGGAGAAGCCCACTCCCAGCAGGCCCACGCTCCACAGGTTGAAGAAGTCCACGCCCTTGAGCACGCGCTGCATCTTCGGCGTCAGGCCGTCCAGCAGGGCCAGACTGGAGGGCACGAGCCGCTCCGCGCGCAGGTCGGTGAGCGAGTGCTGGTAGCCCGCGCACAGCGCGTAGATGAGGTGGTACAGCGCGATGGGCAGCAGCGCCACCGCGGCGGCCGTCATCAGCTGCCCGAAGGCCGCGGGCTTGTTGAAGAGCCAGGCCGCGACCCAGAGGATGCACGCGAGCGCCAGCACCATCAGGGGCATCACGATGAGGCCCTTGGCGATGCCTCCCACCAGCGCCTTGCGCGACGCCGTCTGAATCTGCTCGGCGATGTCGGACTCGGACACGCTGGACGCGGTCGAGTCCGTGGGCAGGGCGCTCACGATGGAGGCGGTGGCGTCCCAGCGCAGCGCGTAGACGGTGCCGGAGATGGCGACGCAGAAGGCGAGGATGAGGAGGGGCCACAGCCAACGCCGGGCCTCGACGGCGGCGCGCATCCCCCCAAGAGGGTCCACGAAGACGCGCGCCGGTTGAGCAAGGGAGGTCATAGGGATGGGGTCTCTGGGCGGATTACGCAGCCCTCCCGGAGTGATTGCCCGGTCCCTTGAATTGAGTCGGGAAACGGGCGGGCAGCCAACCGAAATCCGGCCGCGGCCCAAGGTTTACCCTGCCTTGCATCCATCCTGTAGCGGTCTGTAGCCTAAATTTTGCGGCGGAGCGGCGGACGGTGTATTCCGCTCGGCTGGACGCTTGCCGGAGCATGAATGGTCGACAGCACGGATCTCGCCCAGGTTCTCCATGAGGCGCATGACATCGCCCGCAGCGTCGCCCAGAAGCCCACGTCGGCCCACGTGTTGCTGGCGCTCTTCACGGTGGAGAACCGTGCCCAGCTCCTCCTGAAGGAGAAGGGCGTGGACGAGGACGCGCTCCTCCAACTCATCACGGAGGCCCCGGCGGAGACGGGCAACGTGGTGCAGGAGTTGACCGCGCGCGCCCGCGAGCTGGCCAGCACCTTCCGTGCGGGCGAGGCGGACTGCCTGCACCTGCTCATCGCCATCATCCGCAAGCGCTGCGCCGCGAGCGACCTGCTGGGGCGGACGGGGTTGGACCTCATCTCCCTGTCCAACACGGCGCTCGCCTATTCCACCAGTGGCGGCCTGCCACGTCGGCTCCAGCCGGGCTATGGCCAGGCCGTGGCCACGCGCGCGCCGGTGAGCCGTCCGGTGGGCGCGCCGCCGTCTCCCCTTCCCTCCTCCACGTTCGCGCTGAGCGTGCCGCGTCCGGCCCCCGCGCCGGCTCCGGTGATGACGCCCCCGGTGACGACTCCGCCGCCAGCCGCGCGCTCGACGCCCGCGCTGTCGCCGAGAGATCTCATCGACGTGGACGAGGACGACGTGACGCAGGACGCCGTCTCGGAAGCCCCGCCTCCGCCGATGCCGCGCATGGCGCCTCCCGCGCCGCCGGCCCCGGTCGCCCGTGCGGTACA